>NZ_JBALLY010000078.1:54750-61725 GCF_036963045.1 Bacillus sp. JJ864
TTTTCGATTTATTAAAGATACATTGAAGATGGATCTAAATTATGAGGTAATTCATGATATGAACATGTTGGCAGAAGGGTGGATTGGTGGTCTTCAGTTAATTGCACTTGCACGTTCTTATCATAAAAATGATTGCACACAGCATATGAAAGTGCTGAATAAATATATGATTACCTATTTATCGAAAGAGATTTTAGATGCGCTGGAAGAAGATGAAAAGGATTTTCTCGTAAAAACATCAATTTTAAGTTATTTTAATGAGGAAATTTGTAATAAATTATTGGAAAAACAAGGTACAAAAGAAATAATTACACGTCTATTTCAAAAGCATTTATTTATAATTAATCTTGATGAAGATCGTGAAATATATCGTTATCACGCTATTTTTCAACAGTTTTTACAACATTCTTTTGAGCGGTTAGAAAAGGAGAAACAAAAGAAGTTACGTTTACGAGCGGCAGAAATATATGAACGATGCGGTGATTTTGAGGAATGTATAAAACAATTATTAGAGATGCAATGTTATGAGGCTGCGTTGAGAAAAATTGAAGTACACGGACAAAATCCACAAGGATGGAGTTATTTGCGACATATTCCGTTAACGTGTATTGTGCAAAATAAAGAGATGGCGTTTCAACTCATTTTTTACCATTATTGTAATATGGAGTTTGAGCAGTGTGCAGAAATATTAAATATCGTGTACGAAGGAGAAAGTGGTCATCATCCTTGGAAGGTATTCGGATTTTGCAAGGCTTTAATTGAGGAAAATAATTTACAATTAGATGTTTTGTTTATAAATGAAATTGAAGACATGGATATAAGTGATGTAACCAAGGCGATTATTTATGTAGAATTATCATTTTTTCTGAGGTTTCAGGAGCGAATCAAGGATGCACTATATGTGCTTGATAAAGCGTCTGTGCTTGAGAAGAGAATGAAAAATCCATATGTGAAAATGGGCATTTTAAGTTCTTTATGTCAGATTAAAGAGGAATTAGGAGATTTAAAAGAGTGTGAGAGGTTATATAATCAGCTTTTTCAGGTAATTGAACAACATCCCTTTTTATCAGCTCTCACAGTAACTTGTCATATTGGAATTACGGGTATTTATTTAAAACGCTTACAATTAGAGAAGGCTGAAAAATCACTACAACATGTACAAGGTGACGAAGCTGTTGGAGGAAAAGCTTATTTATATAATTTAATGGAACTTCAATTTCTGAAAGGTGATAAACAGCAAGCAAACGAAACAATTCGAAAGTTACAAACATTTGAGGCGTATCAAAATGAGCTGTTTATATCCTCCATACTAAAATATGCGATTCATGTTGATGGAGAATATGTACATCAATTAGATCGGTTTGTTTTGATGTACAAACAAAAGAAAGAAAAAAAGAAACTACGAACTGAAGATAAATTGTTATATGCTCAGATTTTATTGCAGAAAGGACATATACAAGAATCATTACAGTTACTTGATGAAGTTGCGGAATTTACAAGAAAACATAAAATGAAAGTACTATTAATTGAAGCGTTATTATTAAAAGTTCTTATCTTAGGAAATGATATGCAAAAGCATAAGCGGGAGCTTTTAAATTTATTACGAGAAGCGGTACATTATAGTTATGAAAATCATATTTTACTACCTTACTTAAGGATAGATAAACAAATTCAAACATTGTTGATGTTATTAAAAGAAGAACGGTTGCAAGATTTAAATGAAAGAGAGAGGGAGTTCTTATACACGTTATTACAGTTAGGGGATCATGATAAAGAGAATGTTCTTTTAAGTAATAGAGAATTAGAGGTATTGAAGGTTCTTGCGACTGGGGCATCAAATAAGAAAATTGGTGAACAATTGTGCATATCGATTTCGACAGTTAAGACGCACATTATTAACATATATTCAAAGCTTCATGTATCTAACCGTGTTGAAGCAATAAAGAAAGCCACAGAACAAGGAATTATAAACTAATTATTAATATATGAAAACAAAGAACCGGCCAACGATATGTTGGCTGGTTCTTTGTTTTAATGTTGATTTTGTCTTCGTGCTTGCTCCGGTGTATCGAGTCCTGTTGCACCAGGATATTGTAATGATTGGCTGCGGTCGGATTCTACGCGCCTTGATTGTTTCAATTTCTTTTCTTGACGATCTTTACCCATGGTGTTCCCACCTCCTTAGTACAAAGTGTTGCTGTTATTTTTAAAAATATGCAGCGATAGAAGATGATTATTTTTCATAAACAATTCCCATAATGGAAATAATAGGAGGTGTTCACTTGGAAGGTGGTTATTTTTATTTTTTAGCATGGATAGGTTGGATTGTTACGACGTTTTTTTTGAAAAAAGATACAGTTAGACTTAAGCTTAGTGCGGTCATTTTATTATTTATTATTTGTTCGCAAGCAGTGATTTCATTTACTTCTATTACAATATCGGTAAACGCTCTTTTGTTAGCGGGAATCTCATTTATTGGAATTGCGACATATTCAGTATGGAAAAAGGTCTACACTTTACTATGTGCACTTATAATCGCGATGCTATATGCAAGTTTTTCTTTAATCGAACTCTATGACCCGATTTGGATTGTTGTAGATCGTACTTGGATGTTAAGTAGTATTCTCGTTTATACATCTGTTTTATTACATAGGGACCGTCTATTACGTATATGGGGATTATATGCAGGGACGTTGCAAGGAGAGTTGTTTGTAGCTTTTATTTTAAAGACATTCAATTTTCCGTATCAATTAGGGAGTTTACAATTTTTTAATATGATTGCTGTGTCCACCATGTTCTTTAGTCTTTTATACGGAATTGGAAAAATAATGACATACACAGAACAATTTAAGCAAAAGCAAGTGAAGGAGGGACAAGGTTAATTTATGAACTCGTATACATCAGCTATTTTGCTTGGGGTAACTGTTGGGACTGTCACACGAGTTTTAATGCTTCAAACTGATACAAGGCAGTATCCAACTCGTTTACATGGCAAGATTATACATATTGCGATGGGGATTATTGCAGCTGCTCTTGGGGCGGTTGCCATTCCAGCTATTTTGAAAAAGGATTTCTCTGCTATTACATTTCTGACATTAGCGGCATCGCAGTTTCGTGATGTACGTAATATGGAGCGTAATACATTGCAGCAATTAGACGGATATGAACTTGTTCCTAGGGGGAATACGTATATTGAGGGAATTGCAATTGTATTTGAGAGTCGAAACTATTTAGCCATGTTAACATCTTTCGTAGCTACTTTTGCTTATTTAGGATTTAAATCATGGTATGCTGGAATTTTGGCTGGAATCATAAGTTTCTTTTTCGCGAAAATGTTGATGTCTGGTAAACGGCTACGCGATCTTGTTGAAGTTGAGCATGTTCCATTGCATTTTGAAGGAGCAGGCCTTTATGTTGATAATATTTATATTATGAATATCGGTTTACCAGCAAGGCAAAAAGAAATTATGAAGTACGGCATGGGATTTATTTTAAAACCAAAATCAATTGATGCTCGAATAACATTGGCAAACCTTGGTCAAAGACAAGCGATTTTGCATGATATATCTGTTGCGCTTGGTGTATATCGAGATTCTGGAACACCAGCACTTGTCCCGCTTGCGAAACGTGATTTAAATGATGGAAGAATAGGCATATTTGTTTTGCCGCAAGATCAAGATGTAAATAAAGCGATTCAGGTCATTGGAAATGTTCCAACATTAGAAAGTGCTATTCATATGTCTTCTGAGGCCCCGAATGGAAGGGGAGATAAAGGGTGATATTAGAAAAATGTATTCTTGCTGTTATTACAACAATTCCGGAAAAGTTCGCTGGTGGGGCGCCGTTATTTGTATGTGAGACAGTAGAAGAAATGGAGTTTGTTGCTAGTAATTTAGAAGCGATTTTAGATGGAATCGCCCACCGTTTGCAAGAGAACTTATATATTATTGTGAAACATTCTTAAAATGTGTTATAATATGAGATGTTTTGATACGAAGAGAAATATTCTGGAATGCAAATCCCTTCTTGCACAAAGAAGGGTTTTTTACATAATAACAGAAGCAAATAGAAAGGATGAAAGTATATGCCAAAACCGGTAGTGGCAATAGTAGGACGCCCAAATGTGGGGAAATCTACTATTTTCAATAGAATTGTTGGAGAAAGAGTGTCGATTGTTGAAGATATCCCTGGTGTAACAAGAGATCGTATATATAGCGCAGGAGAATGGTTAAATCATGAGTTTAACATTATTGATACAGGTGGAATTGATATTGGAGACGAGCCATTCTTGACACAAATTCGTCAACAAGCAGAAGTTGCGATTGATGAAGCTGATGTTATTATTTTTATGACAAATGGTCGCGACGGTGTAACAGCTGCGGATGAAGAGGTTGCAAAGATTTTATATCGTTCTAAAAAGCCAGTTGTATTAGCTGTGAATAAGGTAGATAATCCAGAGATGCGCAGCGATATTTACGATTTTTATGCGTTAGGCTTTGGGGAACCGTTTCCTATATCTGGAACACATGGTTTAGGTTTAGGGGACTTATTAGATGAAGCAGCAAAACATTTCCCGCAAATTGAAGAAGAACCATACGATGATGAAACAATTAAATTCTGTTTAATTGGTCGCCCGAACGTTGGGAAATCATCAATGGTAAATGCATTGCTTGGTCAAGAACGTGTAATCGTTAGTAATGTAGCAGGTACTACACGTGATGCAGTTGATACGCCGTACAGTAAAGATGGACAAGATTACGTTATCATTGATACAGCAGGAATGCGCAAAAAAGGAAAAGTATATGAAAGTACAGAAAAGTATAGTGTACTTCGTGCACTTCGAGCAATTGAACGCTCTGATGTTGTTTTAGTTGTTTTAGATGGTGAAGAAGGAATCATTGAACAAGATAAAAAAATTGCTGGATATGCCCATGATTCAGGTCGTGCTGTTATTATTGTTGTAAATAAATGGGACGCGGTTGAAAAAGATGAGAAAACGATGAAGGAATTCGAAGAGAATATTCGTGCTCATTTCCAATTTTTAGATTACGCACCAATCGTATTCTTATCTGCAAAAACGAGAAAACGTACACACACACTACTTCCTGTTATTAATGAGGTAAATGCAAGTCATAGTATTCGTGTACAAACAAATGTATTAAACGATGTAATTATGGATGCTGTTGCAATGAATCCAACACCAACGCATAATGGACAACGTTTGAAAATTTTCTATGCAACACAAGTCGCGGTGAAACCACCGACATTTGTTGTGTTCGTAAATGATCCAGAGTTACTGCACTTCTCATATGAGCGCTTCTTGAAAAATCGTCTGCGCGATGCGTTTGGTTTCGTAGGAACACCAATTAAAGTTATTGCAAGAGCACGAGACTAATGGAGAGGATGTGATTTTATGAAAAAAATCACAGTAGTAGGAGCAGGTAGCTGGGGAACGGCGTTAGCAATGGTATTAGCTGACAACGGCCATGATGTACGTCTTTGGGGAAATCGAGCAGAACTTATGGATGAAATTAATGAAAAACATGAGAATAGTCGTTATCTTCCGGGGATTACACTGCCAGCCAGCATCGTTGCTTACTCTTCCTTAGAAGAGGCATTAGTAGGGGTTGATACAGTACTTCTCGTTGTACCTACAAAGGCATATCGAGAAGTATTGCAAAATATGAAAACATTGGTTTCGCAGCCAATTACATGGATTCATGCGAGTAAAGGGATTGAACCAGGAACTTCAAAGCGTATTTCGGAAGTGATTGAAGAAGAAATTCCGGCTCATCTCATTCGCGATGTGGTTGTTTTATCAGGGCCGAGTCATGCAGAAGAAGTTGGATTGCGCCAAGCTACAACAGTTACATCAGCTGCAAAGCGTATGGAAGCAGCTGAAGAGGTTCAAGACTTATTTATGAATAGCTATTTCCGTGTATATACAAACCCAGATATTATTGGAGTTGAACTTGGCGGGGCGCTAAAAAATATTATTGCTCTTGCGGCGGGTATTACTGATGGAATTGGCTTAGGAGATAATGCGAAGGCAGCACTTATGACGCGAGGATTAACAGAAATTGCTCGTTTAGGACGTAAAATGGGTGGGAACCCATTAACGTTTGCTGGCCTGACAGGTATGGGTGACCTAATTGTAACATGTACGAGTGTTCATAGCCGAAATTGGCGTGCTGGTAACATGCTTGGTAAAGGTTGCTCGTTACAAGAAGTATTAGATAATATGGGAATGGTTGTTGAAGGCGTACGGACAACGAAGGCAGCATATGAGATGGCTAAGAAAATGGATGTTGAAATGCCGATTACAACTGTTTTATATGATGTGTTATTTAATGGGAAAAATGTAAAAGATGCTGTTGGAATGTTGATGGGACGTGTGCGTAAACACGAAGTAGAAGCGATTCCAGACTTGCTGTAAAAAAAGCTGTACAAATGTAAAAAGACATTTGTACAGCTTTTTCTTTTGGGTTTTTTCACCATTCTTTATTTTCTGCATACGATGAAGTGTAGATTACATGAGAGGGTGAACAAGGTGGATAATAACTTATTCAATAATATTGAAAAGGAATCCAAAGTAAATAAAGAAGATATTTTTAAATTAGCCTCTTCGGTTCAAAATTCAAATTTACGCGATGAAAAAGTGTTACGGCAGTTAATTCATCAGGTTGCAACAATGGCGGGAAGAGATGTATCAAAAGAAAAAGAAGAGCAAATTATAAATGCGATTATTAATAATAATATGCCAACTGACTTTAGTTCATTGAGTAAAATGTTTAAAAAATAAAGTATGAGAAACCATTGTTATATACATTGCATACGATACTATGAAGGAATGAATATGAGCTGCTTGTGGGAGCATTTGGTCAACCGAAGCGAAGAAGTCCCGTTCGCTTCGGTTTTTATTCGTTTCAATATAAAGTGAAACTTTAATCAGTGGGGGTTTTCTTCATTCCCCAC
>NZ_JBALLY010000078.1:61890-80425 GCF_036963045.1 Bacillus sp. JJ864
GCTTTTGCTGAATTTTGAGGTAGTGTGAAATAAATCAATTATTTTCATTTGTTTAAAAGTTATAATTTGTTAAAATAATAGAAAAATACATTAGGAGGGGGATATATGTCTGCTGGTCTTATAAAGATGTGGTTTGCTTTGGGGGCAATGGTTCTCATGTTTATTTCTGTTGCTTTCATTTTGCTAAGTCGTCATAAAATAAAGAATACATTTTTAAAAGGGTTTACAGCTTTGTTTGCGTATGCATGTATGGTTGTATCAGGATTTATTATTTTTCTTGTCGTATTTAGCGGACCGATCGAACAATAGAAACTAAAGGACGGATTTCTAATGAAGAAAATACTACTGATTTTCGTAATATGTTGCACTATTATTCTATCTGGTTGTCTATATCCGAAAGAAAAGGTGCAACAACACGTCGTACCATATGAAGACCAATTACAAGCGGTACAAACAGCAGTTAATACATATAGAGAACAAAATGGTCACATATTGCCTATTAAAACTCGTGATATGAATACACCAATCTATCAAAAATATCCGATTGATTTTCAAAAGATTACCCCTAGGCTGATGCAAGAACCTCCTGGAAATGCTTTTGAAAGCGGCGGCATTTATCAGTATGTATTAATTGATGTAGAAACAAATCCAACTGTGAAATTAATTGATGTACGAACAGCGGAGCGAGTTCAAGATTTAAAGTTGAAATTACAAATCTATCGTGATGAGCATCGATATCCACCATTTAAAAAAGTAATTACAGATGGTGTGTATGAGCTTGATTATACTAAAATGGGCTATAAAGAAATTCCTCAAGTGGAAAGCCCTTATTCTGGTAAAAACTTACCTTTTGTTGTTGACGAGAAAGGTGAGGTATATATTGATTATCGCATTGACTTATACGACATGTTACAAAAATATGGTGATGAAGTAAAAGAAGGAGACGATATTCGTCAGTTACTTGTAAAGCATACTCCATTTGTACCGGCGTATTCTTTGCCATATACAGTGAAGGATAAAGAACCAATTTTTTTTAAGTGATAAGTCATGAACCTTTCTTTTAGCGAATAAGTTCTAGAAGAAGGGTTTTTTACTTCTTGAAATATTTGCATCGCTAATAAAAAGTTTTTTTAAAATAGTCATATGAAATTGGGACAAAATCATATGCTGTATTGTCCAAACTACAAGAATAATCATGATTTATTCCCAAAAATTTTGAGGGAGGGAATCACTTGGAAAAGGTTGATATTTTTAAAGATATTGCTGAGCGCACAGGCGGTGATATTTATCTCGGGGTTGTAGGGGCTGTCCGAACAGGGAAATCTACTTTTATTAAGAAATTTATGGAGCTAGTTGTCATTCCAAATATTGAAAATGATTCAGATCGCCAGCGCGCACAGGATGAACTGCCGCAAAGCGCAGCAGGGCGTACAATTATGACGACAGAACCAAAGTTTGTTCCAAACCAAGCGGTTTCTATCCATGTTGATGAAGGGCTTGATGTAAATATTCGCTTAGTAGATTGTGTGGGCTATACTGTCCCAGGAGCGAAAGGGTATGAAGATGAAAATGGGCCACGCATGATAAATACACCGTGGTATGAAGAACCAATCCCATTTCATGAAGCTGCGGAAATTGGAACGCGCAAAGTAATTCAAGAGCATTCTACAATTGGGGTAGTTATCACAACTGATGGAACAATCGGAGAAATCCCGCGCCGCGATTATATTGAAGCGGAAGGACGGGTTGTAAATGAATTAAAAGAAGTAGGAAAACCGTTTATTATGATCATTAATACAGTACAGCCGTATCATCCTGATACAGAACAACTTCGTCAAAGTTTAGTAGAAGAATATGATATCCCGGTGTTGGCAATGAGTGTAGAAGGACTAAGAGAAGGCGATGTATATAACGTATTACGTGAGGCATTATATGAATTTCCGGTTCTTGAGGTGAATGTAAACCTTCCAAGCTGGGTAATGGTGCTACATGACAACCATTGGCTTCGTCAAAGCTATCAAGAGGCTGTTCAAGAAACGGTGAAAGATATTAAGCGCCTTCGTGATGTTGATCGCGTTGTATGGCAATTTAGTCAATATGAATTTATCGATCGTGCAAGTTTGGCAGGGATTGATATGGGGCAAGGTGTTGCAGAGATTGATTTATATGCACCAGATGAATTGTACGATCAAATTTTAAAAGAAGTGGTAGGTGTTGAAATTCGAGGCCGAGATCATTTGTTAAAACTAATGCTCGACTTCGCTCATGCGAAAATCGAATATGATCAAGTTGCGGATGCGCTGAAAATGGTAAAACAAACAGGATACGGTGTTGCAGCACCGGCCTTAGCAGATATGAGCCTAGATGAACCGGAAATTATTCGACATGGATCGCGCTTTGGGGTGAAATTGAAAGCTGTTGCCCCGTCGATTCATATGATTAAAGTCGATGTGGAATCAACATTTGAACCGATTATTGGAACAGAAAAGCAAAGTGAAGAACTTGTTCGCTATTTAATGCAAGATTTTGAAGATGATCCGCTTTCTATTTGGAATTCTGATATTTTTGGGCGATCACTTAGCTCGATCGTTCGAGAAGGAATTCAGGCAAAATTATCATTAATGCCAGAAAATGCTCGCTATAAGTTAAAAGAAACGCTAGAACGAATTATAAATGAAGGATCTGGCGGCTTAATAGCAATTATTTTATAATCGAAAGACTCCTTATTTGGGGGTCTTTTTTTATTTTTCATAGAAAAACAAAATGTCATTATCTAATACTTTATGGTTGATTGTCAAGCTTCATTAGTTTTTTACACTTTCATGGCAACATTTTCTTTAAAAATATTGAATTATAAAGGAGAATCGTATAATATAGGCCTAGATAATGATTTATCTATACCTTTGTAGTATAGAATTTGTAAAAATTGCCTACAAATGAAGGTAAGACTCATTTTATGATCATTATACAGTCGTATCTTTGGGAGGAGGTGAATGGCATGAACAAGACAGATTTAATCAATGCTGTTGCAGAAGCAAGTTCCCTTTCTAAAAAGGACGCAACAAAAGCAGTTGACGCTGTTTTTGATTCCATCTTAGAAGCTTTAAAGCAAGGTGATAAAGTACAACTTATCGGATTTGGTAACTTCGAAGTTCGTGAGCGTGCGGCTCGTAAAGGACGCAACCCACAAACTGGTGAGGAAATTGAAATCGCGGCAAGCAAAGTACCTGCATTCAAACCTGGTAAAGCGCTAAAAGATGCGGTTAAATAATCCTTACATATTTACGGGGAAGAAGAGTTTCCTTATCGGAAACTCTTCTTTTTGCATTTAAAAACATATATATGCTAGAATGTGTTCGTAGTATTTTTAGGTTTTATTCGGGAGGGCTAGCGGATGGCAAATGTAAACTTAGAGCAAATAGAACATGCAGTACGCCTTATTTTAGAAGCAATTGGGGACGATCCAAATCGTGAGGGCGTATTAGATACACCAAAACGTGTTGCGAAGATGTATGCAGAAGTATTTTCTGGTATGCATGAAGATCCGAAAGAACATTTACATAAAGTGTTTGGTGAAGATCATGAAGAACTTGTATTGGTAAAGGATATTCCGTTCTTTTCTATGTGTGAGCATCATCTCGTTCCGTTTTATGGCGTTGCTCACGTTGCATATATTCCACGTGGTGGAAAAGTAACTGGACTAAGTAAATTGGCACGTACAGTAGATACAGTTGCACGTCGACCGCAATTACAAGAACGCATTACATCAACAGTAGCAGATTCTATTATGGAAGTATTAGAGCCGCATGGTGTGATGGTTGTTGTAGAAGCAGAGCACATGTGTATGACAATGCGCGGTGTGAAAAAACCTGGTGCCAAAACGGTAACAACTGCAGTGCGTGGTACGTTAGAAGCAGACGTAGCAGCACGTGCGGAGATTTTATCTTTTATTAAGACGAATTAGTAGGAAAGCAGGAAACTGCTTTTCTTTTTTTATCCCGCTATTCATGGGCGGTAAGACCCCATCTCAAGATTGAGGAAGAATCAAAGAAGATAGGTGGGGGATGAAGAAAACCACACTGATGGAAGTTTCATTTTATTTTATAACGATTTAATGCTTAAGATGAGATGAAATAAAGATTGATTTTTTTACTTTGGTTTGTTGCGTCAAGTTTTATTTATAGAAAAATGAATGAATGTGTTATAATAGGTTTTATGAATTAGAAAACAAGGGTGATTTTTGTGGGTGAAATTTACGGAGGGTTTGCGGATATAAAGGAGCAGCTATATAAAAAACTACGCCATCCTTATTTTATAAAATATATTGAAGAACCAGTTGTTGATGAAAAAAAAATAGCGTTCTTATATTCCATTTTAAAAAATGCAAACTTACATAAAGAACAAATTGAACATTACGCAGTTACAATTATGCTTGTACAAATTGCTTTGGACACGCATGAGAAAGTATCAAATAAAGAAGAGACCGATGAATTTCATAAGCGGCGCCAATTAACGGTATTAGCAGGTGATTATTACAGCGGGTTATATTATTATTTACTTTCAATGAATCATGATATCACATTGATTCGTGCCTTAGCAGACGGAATTAAAGAAATCAATGAACAAAAAATTATGCTATATCAGCAAACATATGAAACGATTGAAGAAATGTTAAAAAGTGTCGGAATGATTGAATCGGCTCTTTTACAGAAAACATGTGACCATTTTCAAGTGCCGCATGTAAAGTCTGCAATAACTAACATGTTAACAATAGATCGTTTGCAAACAGAGTATCAAATATACATGAAGAAAGAATCGTCACCTGTATTTGCTGCATTTCAAAAGATTTTGTCTCATGATGGTGAAATAAAAGTAGAAACCGTATATAACGAATTGATAAGAAAAATGCGAAGTCAGTTCAATATTTTGGTGCAAAATAATACAGGAATTGAAACATTTCTTTCCACATTGAAAGAGGCCACTTGAACATTTTGAATTTACAGTTGGAAGAAGGGTAAAGCATGCAACAATCAAAAGAAGAAAGAGTACATGACGTATTTGAGAAGATATATAATAAATACGATGTAATGAATTCGGTTATTAGCTTTCAAAGACATAAAGCATGGCGCAAAGAAACAATGCGAATTATGGATGTTCAACCGGGCAGCATAGCGCTTGATGTATGTTGTGGAACGGCTGACTGGACGATTGGGCTTGCTGATGCAGTCGGTTCTAGCGGGAAGGTATATGGATTAGATTTTAGTAAAAATATGCTTTCTGTTGGAAAAGAGAAAGTGGCTACTTTACAATTAAATCAAGTAGAATTACTTCATGGTAATGCGATGGAATTGCCATTTGAGGATAATATGTTTGATTATGTCACAATTGGATTTGGGCTCCGGAACGTACCAGATTATATGCAGGTATTAAAGGAAATGACGCGTGTTGTAAAACCGGGTGGAAAGGTTATTTGTTTAGAAACATCTCAACCGACAATGATTGGAATCCGTCAAGGCTACTTTTTATATTTTAAATTTATCATGCCGTTATTTGGAAAGTTATTTGCTAAAAGTTACAAAGAATATTCATGGTTACAAGAATCTGCAAGTACATTTCCGGGGATGAAAGAATTAGCTCGTATGTTTGAAGAAGCTGGATTAGAAAAAGTACAAGTAAAGCCGTTTACTTTTGGAGTAGCAGCAATGCATTTAGGATATAAACCGAAGTAAATGAGGAAATGTATTTTTTGATAATGGAAAGCCTTCAGCAATCGGGAGCATATTAGAAGTTATTTCCCACCTTCCTTTTTTATTTTCTGATAATTTTAAGGTGGAAGTTTTATTATTGATTAGAGCGGGATAAAATAGAAAAGAAGTTTTAGGTTAAGGTGAACGATATGAAGTTACAACTTATGTATTCTTTTTTACGATCGGATATTGATAAAATTGAGAAAGAACTAAAAATAGTTGTTGCTTCTGAGCAACAATTGCTGGAAGAAGCAGCGTTGCAACTAATTGAGGCCGGTGGAAAACGAATCCGACCTGTTTTCGTTCTGCTTGCAGGGAAATTTGGCGATTATAAGCTTGATGTGATTAAGCATGTTGCGGTTGCGTTAGAGCTTATCCATATGGCTTCTCTTGTGCATGATGATGTAATTGATGCCGCTCTTTTAAGAAGAGGAAGTGCGACTGTAAATGCCAATTGGGGTGATCGCATTGCAATGTATACAGGTGACTATCTATTTGCAAAGTCTCTGGAATGCATTACAAATTTAGAAAATCCAGAAGTTCATAAAGCATTATCAAATACAATTCTTGAAGTGTGTAAAGGTGAAATTGAGCAAATTAAAGATAAGTATGATTTTGGGCAAAATTTACGAACATATTTACGTCGTATAAAGCGGAAAACAGCATTGTTAATTGCGGCTAGCTGTCAATTAGGTGCCCTTGCATCTGGGTCCTGTCGGGATACTGTAAATCGTTTATTTTGGTATGGATACTTTGTTGGTATGTCATATCAAATTATTGATGATATTTTAGATTTTGTATCAACAGAAGAAAAGCTTGGAAAACCAGCAGGGGGAGATTTATTACAAGGTAATATTACACTTCCTGTTTTATATGCAATGGAAGACCGAGCACTTCGTGAGAGAATTGTTCAAGTTAACGAAAATACGTCTTCGGATGAAATGAAGAGACTTATTGAAGCAGTCAAAAATAGTGATGCAATTGATCAAGCTTTTGCATTTAGCGAGAGATATTTACATAAAGCACTAGAAGTGATTAAGCCGTTGCCTCGTGGACAGGCAAAACTGGCGTTGCAAAATGTTGCAAAATATATTGGGAAACGTAAATTTTAAATGTTTTTTGAGAAAAATAATAATCTCTCCATTTCAAAACTATTGCACAATTCTGATAAGGGTGATACTATGTGTTTGGGGATATACAATTATATACATAATGAGAAGTGGAGAGATTTATTATGGAGAAAACGTTTTTAATGGTAAAACCAGATGGTGTACAACGTGCAATCGTTGGGGAGATTGTTGCTAGATTCGAAAGAAAGGGCTTTCAATTAGTCGGAGCTAAGCTAATGCAAATCACACCAGAGATTGCTGGAGAGCACTACGGTGAGCATAAAGAAAAGCCATTCTTCGGCGAATTAGTAGATTTTATTACATCTGGACCTGTTTTTGCAATGGTATGGCAAGGTGAAGGCGTTGTTGAAACAGCTCGTAATATGATGGGAAAAACAAAACCAAGTGAAGCTGCACCTGGTACAATTCGCGGTGACTTTGGACTAACTGTTGGGAAAAATATTATTCACGGTTCAGATTCTCTTGAAAGTGCAGAACGTGAAATTGGTATTTTCTTCAAAAAAGAAGAGCTAGTTGAGTATTCTAGAGTAATGAATGAGTGGATTTACTAATTATTTTTAAATAATTTGTAACCGCTTTAAAAATAGTAGGTTCAATGGAAAAAGCGCAAGAAAGGATGGTCACACTCCTTCTTGCGCTTTTTTGTTTCAAATTATGTAAATTCATATTGGTGTTTTAACATATAAGTTGCTCATATGCACGGCCAGATGCTCCCGCTGTCTTAAGAAGAAAGGGGTTTTTATGTGTTTTTTCAATTTGTACTTATTTAGTTACGAAACAATAAAGGTTATGATATAGTGTTACATAAATACTGAAGTAAAGGGGAGTAACCGATGAGATATATAACAGCTGGTGAATCTCACGGACCGCAACTAACGACAATATTAGAGGGGATTCCGGCAGGTTTATCTTTAGTAGCAGATGATATTAATACGGAGTTAGAAAGAAGACAAAAAGGCTACGGTCGTGGACGCCGCATGCAAATTGAAAAAGATCAAGTTCAAATTTTAAGCGGTGTTCGTCATGGATATACAATTGGTGCACCAATTACACTTGTTGTCGAAAATCGTGATTTTACACATTGGACAAAAATTATGGGGGCAGAGCCGTTAACAGATGAAGAATCAAAAGAAGTAAAACGGCAAATTACACGACCTCGTCCAGGACATGCAGATTTAAACGGAGCAATTAAATATGGCCATCGTGATATGCGAAATGTATTAGAACGTTCTTCTGCCAGAGAAACGACGGTTCGAGTTGCTGCTGGAGCTGTTGCAAAGCGTATTTTAGAAGAATTGGGGATAAAAATAGCGGGACATGTTATTGAAATTGGCGGAGTAAAAGCAGAAAAGCAATCGTATTCCTCTATTGAAGAGCTACAAACAATTACAGAGGCATCTCCTGTTCGATGTTTAGATGAAGAAGCAGGAAAGAAAATGATGCAGGCAATCGATAATGCGAAAACAAACGGAGATTCTATCGGAGGAATCGTTGAAGTTGTTGTCGAAGGGGTGCCGATTGGTGTTGGAAGTTATGTGCATTACGATCGTAAATTGGATGCAAAACTTGCAGCGGCGATCATGAGTATTAATGCATTCAAAGGAGTGGAGATTGGAATTGGTTTTGAAGCAGCACATAAACCTGGAAGCCTTGTCCATGACGAGATTTTATGGGACAAGGATCATGGGTATACAAGACGTACAAATAACGCCGGTGGGTTAGAAGGTGGTATGACGACTGGGATGCCAGTTATTGTTCGCGGGGTTATGAAACCAATTCCAACTCTATATAAACCGCTGCAAAGTATAGATATTGATACGAAAGAAGTGTTTCAAGCAAGTATTGAGCGTTCTGATAGTTGTGCAGTGCCAGCGGCAAGTGTTGTGGCAGAAGCTGTTGTAGCTTGGGAGCTTGCCACAGCTGTCATTGAACAATTTGGAACGGATCGCATCGATTTAATTCGTGAAAATATTAAGAAACATAACGAATATGCGAGGGAGTTTTAATGGAGACAATACAGATTCAAACAAGTTCTAAACAATACGATGTGTATGTCGGAAATGAGGCACTATCACAACTAGCAACGCTTATAGAAAATATGAAGCCAGCTGTTTCAAATATTTTACTGATTTCTGATGAAACGGTAGCATCATTTCATTTAGACGAAGTGATCAATACTTTGCATGTAAAACAAGACGTATTTTCGTTCCTAGTTCCAAGTGGAGAGAAAGAAAAATCGTTTGAAAATTATTATGCGGCTCAAACGTTTGCGCTTGAAAATGGCTTGGATCGTCATTCGCTCATTCTTGCACTTGGCGGCGGAATGATTGGAGATTTAGCGGGATTTGTTGCATCGACGTTTATGAGAGGGATTCGATTTGTTCAAATACCAACTACTTTACTTGCGCATGATAGTGCCGTTGGAGGGAAAGTGGCCATTAATCATCCGCTTGGGAAAAATATGATTGGCGCATTTCACCAACCAGAAGCGGTGATTTATCATACTCCGTTTTTAAATTCGCTTTCAGAAGAAGAGTGGCGCTCTGGTTATGCGGAGGTCATTAAACATTCGCTTATTGGAGATGTAGAATTATATCATTGGCTTCGTAAAGAAGTGAAACAGCTGACTGATTTAAGAGATGATAAATTAATTTATACACTGCAACGAGCGATTCCAGTAAAGGCAAAAATTGTTGCAGAGGATGAAACTGAAAAAGGTATACGTGCTCACTTGAATTTTGGGCATACACTTGGGCATGCACTTGAAAAAGAGATGGGATATGGCAACATAACACATGGTGACGGCGTTGCAATTGGCATGTTATTTGCGATCTTTTTAAGTGAACAAATATATGAAAAAGACCTTCAATATAAGGAAATCAAACGTTGGTTTACGGCATATGGCTATCCAATTATGCCAAATAGACTTGATGTGAACCGTCTTATTCAAGTAATGAAACAAGATAAAAAAGCGAACGGTGGAACAATTCGTATGGTTGTTATGCAGGAGATTGGGGTAGTGGATGTCGTATCTATTTCAGATGAAACCGTCCGCACAGCTTTAGAGTCATTTCAAAGAGAGGGGGAGTCTATTTGATTCGCGCGATTCGCGGCGCAACTACAGTCAATTGTAATGAAACAGAACAAATATTGATTGCGACAGAGCGTTTAGTGAAAAAAATGGCAAGCGATAATAGAGTTTCTCCCGTTGAGATTGTATCTGTACTGATTTCAATAACAGCAGATATAAATGCATGTTTCCCAGCGGCGGCATTAAGATGTATTGAAGGCTGGGCATATGTACCGGTTATGTGCATGCAAGAAATAGAAGTACCAGATGCTCTTGAGAAATGTATTCGTGTTATGATGACGGTTATGACAAATAAACACCAGCATGAAATTCAACATGTCTATTTAGAGAAAGCGGTACGACTAAGGCCCGATTTACAAAAATGACAGGGGGAATTTGAATGAAAGTAAAAGAGCAATTATTGTCACTTAAAGCGTATGTGCCAGGAAGAAATATTGAAGAAGTAAAGAGACAATATGGACTATCTAAAATTGTGAAACTAGCGTCAAATGAAAATCCATTTGGATGTTCACAACGTGTAGATGAAGCGTTGGCATCGTTAGCTGGGCAATATGCGCTCTATCCGGACGGCGGGGCGTATGCTCTTCGTGAAAAATTAGCAGTGAATCTTCGTGTGAAAGGAGAACAAATTATATTTGGTAGCGGTTTGGATGAAGTCATTCAAATGATTAGCCGTGCTCTTTTACAAGAAGGAACAAATGTTGTCATGGCAAAGCCGACATTTTCACAGTATCGTCATCATGCCGTAATTGAAAAAGCGGAAGTACGTGAAGTCCCTTTAAAAGAAGGTACGCACGATTTAGAGGCAATGCTTGCGCAAGTTGATGAGCATACACGAATTGTATGGATTTGTAATCCAAATAATCCGACCGGAACGTATGTAGCAGAAAAACAATTACTTTCATTCTTAGAGGCAGTTCCGAAAACAACACTTGTTATTATGGATGAAGCATACTATGAGTATGCTGGAGCGAAAGATTATCCGCAAACATTACCACTTCTAGAGAATTTTGAAAATTTGATGGTATTGCGCACATTTTCAAAAGCATACGGATTAGCGTCCTTCCGCATTGGTTATGCAGTAGGAAATGAAAAGTTAATACGTTCATTAGAAATTGCTAGATTACCATTTAATACGTCATCAATTGCACAGATAGTTGCGCAAGCTGCAATTGAAGATCAAGCGTTTTTACAAGAGTGTGTGAAAATGAATAATGAGGGATTGCAGCAATATTCCGATTTTTGTGAGAAGCATCAAGTATTTTATTATCCATCACAGACGAATTTTATCTTTTTAGATCTTGGGCTTCCAGATGATGAGGTATTTGAAAGATTATTGCAAAAAGGATACATCGTTCGTTCTGGTGGTCCGCTTGGTCTACCAAATGGTATTCGTATTACAGTTGGAACGAAAGAAGAGAATGCCGAAATTATTGCAGTGCTTACTGAACTCATAGAAAAAAATGTGAGAAAAGAAGAGACATATTCATAAAAAAAAGAAACGGCTCCATGAATAGGGGCCGTTTCTTTCATCTTATTTGCGAAAAGAAGAAAGAAAGAAGTACAATAAAGAGAGGATACATAGGTGAATAGTAATGAGGTGTTCGAGGTGAAACGATTAACAAAGCTTAAGAATGGATTAAACGGAACGATTTTTATTCCTGGAGATAAGTCCATTTCGCATCGTGCTGTCATGTTTGGGGCGATTGCAGAAGGAGTTACGAAGATTACAAATTTTCTTCAAGGTGAAGATTGCTTAAGTACGATTGCTTGTTTTCAGAAGTTAGGCATTACGATTGAGCAAAATGGTACCGATGTCACTGTATATGGAAAAGGATTAAAAGGATTAGTAGAACCAGCGGAAGTATTAGATGTTGGAAATTCAGGAACGACAATTCGGTTAATGCTTGGTATACTCGCAAATGTACCGTTTCATTGTACAGTTATTGGAGATGTTTCAATTGGAAAACGCCCGATGAAACGTGTTACAGCACCCCTTCAGCAAATGGGTGCTAAAATTGATGGAAGAGAAGATGGACAGTTTACACCGCTGTCGATTCGAGGCGGGGAGATAAAAGGTATACACTATTCTTCTCCTGTAGCAAGCGCGCAGGTGAAATCAGCTGTTCTTCTTGCGGGATTACAAGGGGAAGGCGTGACAACTGTGACAGAACCAATACAATCTCGTGATCATACAGAGCGTATGTTACGTGCGTTTGGTTGCGATGTTACTGTTGACGGATTAACTGTATCATTACAAGGTGGGCAAAAGCTCTCTAGCACGAATATTGAGGTGCCAGGAGATATTTCTTCAGCTGCCTTTTTCTTAGCGGTAGGTACAATTGTATCAAATAGTAAAATTGTACTGAAAAATGTAGGGTTAAATCCAACAAGAACAGGGATTCTTGATGTACTATCCCAAATGGGGGCGAATTTATCAATAGATAATATTCGGAATGAGGAGTTTGAACCATTCGGTGATATTACAGTTGAAACTTCACAGCTAAGAGGGATAGAGATTGGTGGTACGCTGATCCCAAGACTCATTGATGAAATTCCAATTATAGCATTGTTAGCAACGCAAGCTGAAGGGATAACTGTAATTAAGGATGCAGAAGAATTAAAAGTAAAAGAAACGAATCGGATTGATACAGTTGTGAATGAATTGAAAAAGTTAGGAGCAGATATTGAAGCGACAGAAGATGGTATGATTGTCCGTGGTAAAATGCAATTACACGGAAATGCGGTAAATAGTTATGGGGACCATCGTATTGGTATGATGTTAGGAATTGCAGCGTGCATAGCAGATGGAGAAGTTATTATTGAAAATAGTGAAGCGGTAGCTGTGTCATATCCAAATTTCTTTCAACAGTTACACATGCTACAAAGCTAAAAGAATCTTTTCCTTTTTGAGAAGGTTCTTTTCTTCATCATGACAGTTGATTACGCAGAAGCAGTTGTTTATTATGGAATTTACAAAAGTATTTATATAAAGGAGCGAGTTATGCAAAAGTTTGAACAAGCTGTTACATATATTGAAAACGGAGAAGTAGAGAAAGGGTTACAACTATTAGCAGAACAAGTAAAACAAAGTACGGATGAAGAAAAGTATGATATTGCCCGTTATTACTATACGCTAGGGTTTGTAGATCAAGCGTTAGAAATAGCAGAAGATTTACATTTGTTATATCCGGAAGAAAGTGAGTTTACGTTATTTTTAGCAGAATTATATATTGATTTAGATAAAGAAGATGAGGCGATTGAAGTACTTCACGATATTCCAGAGAATGATGAATTATATGTTCAATCTCTATTACTTGCATCTGATTTATATCAAATGCAAGGTTTTGACGAAGTAGCAGAACAAAAATTATTAAAAGCGAAAGCAATCATGCCGGATGAGCCAGTAGTTACCTTTGGACTTGGGGAATTATATAGCAGTAAAGGTGAAGATAGTAAAGCAATTCCATATTATGAATCATTACTTCCAGAGCATAAAGTGATGGGCGGTGTTGTTGTTGCGCTTCGCTTGGCTGAAAATTTAAGTGCACTAGGGCAATGGGCTGAAGCGATTTCTTATTATGAGGAAGGTTTAGAAGAGCAGAAGGATATACATTCTTTATTTGGATTTGCGTTTACGCTCTATCAAGGAGAACAGTATCAAAGAGCAATTAGTGCGTGGGAAGAATTAAAAGAGCTAGATCCAGAATATGCATCTTTATACATGTATTTGGCAAAATGCTATGAAAAAGAAGGAATGCTTCAAGAAAGTTATGAAACGCTTCAAGAAGGAATGAAAATTGACGAATTATCGGTACCATTTTATGTAGAGTTTGCTAACATTTCAGCGAAACTAGGGAGAAGAGATGAGGCAGAAGCTGCGCTGAAAAAAGCATTAGAGCTTGACCCTTCACATTTAGGGGCTACATTAAAGTATTCATACATCTTAAAAGAAGAAGAAAGATATGAAGAGATTATTGCTGTTGTAGAAAAAGCCATTGATAATGGAGAGACAGATACGCAATTACTTTGGGATATTGCTTATGCGAAAAAACAATTAGAATTGTATTCAGATGCACTAAAACATTACCAAAGTGCATATACTTCTTTTAAGAATCATCCAGACTTCTTAGAGGAATACGGCTACTTCCTGTTAGAAGAAGGGTTGCGAAAAGAGGCGAAAGAAGTATTTACACGTTTATTACAACTAGATCCAACACAAACTCATATTGAAGAATTATTATATAATTTAGAAGATTTTTCTTAAGTTGGAAGGAAACTGAATGCTGCTTCTTGAATGTAAAAAGAAAAGAGAAGGGCAGAGGAGGGATTAAGCGCGATGAATACCCCTGTTTCTGTGAACGAAAAGAAAGATTTCGTAAAATGGTTTTTAAATAATTATCAACTGAAACAGCGAGAATGTGTTTGGATTTTAAATTATTTAATGAGTCATGATCAATTAATGGATAAGGTGCATTTTGTAGAGCATGCGAAATATTGTCCGCGTGGTTTGGTGATGTCTGCAAACTGTGTGAAAGATTTACCGTTTCATTTTTATAAACAAAATGTGATGACGACTGACGCGGAAAAATCCTTTCATGATATTCGCTTAAACAGAGATGAAGATATTTTTATTCAACTTAACTTTAAGTCATCTTTTCAAAATGCGAACTATGTAGCAGTGTTAGAAGAGAATCCATACTTACCGAAGAATATCGAAGTAAATGAAAAAGATCGTTTATTAGCAGAACGATTTTTAGAGGAAAGTGTATATTCATTTCGGAAAGAACGACTGTTAAAATTAATTGATGAAGCACTTGATACTCAAGATGAAGAAGCATTCCGCAGGTTAACAGAAGAGTTAAAACGATTATAAACTTCTTTGTAAATAGGAATTTTGACAATTTTTAGATTATTTTAAAGAAAAGCCATCTTTTAAAGATGGTTTTTCTTTTTTTACCTTTATCTGTATGGTTTAATAGAAATAAAGTGGACTTTTTTGGTAGTCATTTAGATCAATTAAGTTCTTATAGACAAGTAGCATGGGGGAGTCATATTGTTTGTTAGAAGAGCAATAAGAGAAAAAGGGGGCTATTAATTGTGAAATGGGCTGTAGCAGATGTAGAACAATATGAAAAAACAAGAGAATATATTGATACAGGAATTATACCACTTCTTTCAGTTTCGTTTGAAAAGGGGATGAAGACAGCTGCTGTAGAAGGAGAATTTATTTCTACTTTAACTAGAGAACTAGAGAGGGAGTATAAAGGTAGAGTATTCTTATTACCATCATTTACGTATGTAGAAGGAGCCAATGTAAGTGAGCGCCAACGTCTATGTGATTGGACGAACTATTTAAAAGAGAACGGCTTGCGGCATATTGCGCTAATTACGAGTGATTTTTCATGGAAGGAAATTGAATACGAGTTACCAGAACAATTATTTTATTTACCAGCACTACCGTTAGACCAGCTTAGTGATCAAGCGAAAAGAGAAATAATTTATGCACAAATAAAAAATATTATGGAAATATTGACTGAAAAATGGGAAAATAAATAATTAATAGAAAGTTTTAATAATTGTGATTAGTATAATATTGACCAATGTAGTAGGGTATTATATCATGATAGTGTCCTAGTCTTTATCTTTTATTTCAATTTTTCACGGGGGACAATTTCTGATAGAGGGGGGGAATTTTCGTGAGTGAGAGAGAACATATGGTGTCAAGAAGGCAGTTTTTAAACTACACTCTTACAGGTGTAGGAGGATTTATGGCGGCAGGGATTTTAATGCCAATGACGCGTTTTGCGCTTGACCCAGTTCTAAGGAAAGAAGCAGGGGGGGAGATGGTTGCGGTCGCGCAAGTGAAAGATATTACGACTGAACCGAAACGCTTCGATTTTAAAGTGAAACAAGTTGACGGTTGGTATAAATCCGAAGAACCAAAGTCAGCGTGGGTACACAAAGATGAAAGCGGAGACATCGTGGCATTCTCTCCAATTTGTAAGCATTTAGGATGTACAGTAAACTGGAATTCGGACAAGGCACATCCAAATCAATTTTATTGCCCATGTCACGGGGGGCGTTATACGAAAGATGGAAAGAACATAAAGGGAACACCACCGCTTGCGCCGCTTGATGTGTATCAGGCAAAGGTGAAAGATGGAACGCTTTATTTAGGTAAAGCGAAGCCACAAGGGGGGGCGAAGTAGATGTTAAATAAAATTTATGATTGGGTAGATGAACGGCTTGATATTACGCCTCTGTGGCGCGATATTGCAGACCATGAAGTGCCGGAACATGTGAACCCAGCTCATCACTTTTCTGCCTTTGTTTACTGTTTTGGAGGTCTTACATTTTTTGTAACTGTTATTCAAATTTTATCAGGAATGTTTTTAACAATGTATTATGTACCAGATATAAAAAATGCGTGGGAATCTGTCTATTACTTACAAAATGAAGTGGCATATGGACAAATTGTTCGCGGTATGCATCACTGGGGAGCAAGTCTCGTTATCGTGATGATGTTTTTACATACACTTCGAGTTTTCTTTCAAGGTGCTTATAAAAAGCCTCGTGAATTAAACTGGATTGTCGGCGTTCTTATTTTCTTTGTTATGTTAGGCTTAGGTTTTACAGGATATTTATTACCATGGGATATGAAGGCATTATTCGCAACAAAAGTAGGGATTCAAATTGCAGAACAAACACCACTTATTGGACCTTATGTAAAAACGTTGCTTGCCGGCCACTCCGAAATTGTCGGTGCCCAAACATTAACTCGCTTCTTTGCTATTCACGTATTCTTCTTGCCAGCTGCACTTCTCGGATTGATGGCAGTTCACTTCATCATGATTCGCAAACAAGGTATTTCTGGTCCACTATAAGGTTATTAGATTTAAAAGTGAGAACATAATTAAAGGAGGGAGACTATGCATCGCGGCAAAGGGATGAAGTTTGTCGGAGATTCGCGAGTACCTGCTGTCAGAAAACCGAATATTCCGAAAGATTATTCAGAATATCCAGGGAAAACAGAAGCATTTTGGCCAAACTTTTTATTAAAAGAATGGATGGTTGGTGCCGTCTTTTTAATTGGCTATCTTTGTTTGACCGTAGCGCATCCATCGCCATTAGAAAGAATTGCAGATCCTACAGATACAGGATATATACCACTTCCAGACTGGTATTTCTTATTTCTGTATCAATTGTTAAAGTATTCTTATGCATCTGGTCCGTATACGGTTATTGGTGCATTTATTATGCCAGGCATCGCATTTGGCGCATTATTACTTGCTCCATTTCTTGATCGGGGGCCAGAACGCGGGCCATTTAAACGTCCAGTTGCAACAGGATTTATGCTGTTAGCGTTAGCATCTATCGTTTTCCTAACGTGGGAATCTGTTGCTACGCATGACTGGGCAGCAGCGAAAAAGCAAGGGGCAATTGTAAAAACGGTACAAGTTGATAAAAATGATGACGGTTATAAAATTATGCAAAAAAATACATGTTTAACATGTCACGGTGAAAACTTGCAAGGGGGAGCAGCTGCACCAGCATTGCAAAACTTGACATTAAAGCCAGAAGAAATTGCAAAAATTGCAAAAGATGGAAAGGGTGCAATGCCAAAAGGTGTTTTTAAAGGAACGGATGAAGAGTTGAAGAAATTATCGGAATTTATTGGGAAATACAATAAAAAATAAAGTGAAACTTCCATCAGTGGGGGTCTTACTGCCCGCGAATAGCGGGATCAATGAGAGCTGACTACAACTTTGTAGTCAGTTTTTCTATTTTAGGCAGGGAATTTGCTATAATAAAGTAAAACTTTTATCAGTGTGGGCTGATTCCCCGCCAAAAGCAATGGGGTGTAATCAAATGCATTCGTGCTACGGTTCATGCATCACAGTGATGTTTATTTTGGAAAGTTGAGGTAGTTCTATTTTGGCATATACATATTTGTTATTAAGACAACGTTCTTTTCTATGGCTTTTGCTCATTATTAATATTTTTGGAACAGTTTATGGGTATATTTGGTATAAAAATCAATTGATAGAAACACCGGCTATTTTTTGGCCGTTTGTTCCAGATAGTCCAACAGCTAGTTTGTTTTTTGTTTTTGTATTAATTGCGTTTGTACAAAAGAAAAATTGGGGTTTAATGGAAGCGCTAGCAGTTATAACATTAGTCAAATATGGGATTTGGGCTGTTGTCGTAAATGTATTAACTCTTATTGTTACCGGATATATTGGAATAGAAGGATATATACTCATTATTTTTCATATGGCAATGGCTGTACAAGGACTTTTATACGCACCATTTTATCGAATGAAATATTGGCATTTTATTATTGCAGTTATTTGGACATTGCATAATGATGTTATCGATTATGTATGGGGACAAATGCCAAAATATAGTGTTATGTATATGTATGACCGCCAAATTGGCTATTTTACATTTTGGCTTAGTATCATTGTTTTGGCTACTACATATTATTTTTGTCTAAGAGAGAAAAGATTAACGCTTTCTTTATAAAGTGAAACTTCCGTCAGGGGGAGAGTTTTTTCATCTCC
>NZ_JBALLY010000078.1:80489-106551 GCF_036963045.1 Bacillus sp. JJ864
GGGCAGTTATCCCCCACCTAGCTTCTTCGTTTTTCACTGCAGGTGGGGGGTCTTACTGCCCGTTAATGCGGGATAAAATGAAACTTCGAACAGTGTAGGACTAGATTAAATAAAAAATAGGGAATGGGGCAGAGGAATGAATTCACATAGCGTATATTCGAAAATTTGGAATGGAGTCTTATTATGTATTGTTCCTTTTTGTATTGCTTTTAGTATTTTCTCAATCGCAGTTATGTGTGTTGTATATGGGAAAGGAATTTATTACGTAGAGATTGACATGTTAAATATTCCGGCAATGGCAAGTATGACAAAAGAAGCAATTATTCAAAATTATGATGTGCTTATTACTTATTTTTCTCCTTTTTATAATAAACCATTACATTTTCCAACTTTAGAAATGTCTGAGAAGGGAAGAATTCATTTTGTTGATGTGAAAAATATTCTTGTTGCAATTCAATATGCTATGTATATAAGTATTGGTATATCTTTTATCGGGGGAGTTTATTTTATACGAAAACAAAAGGAAAAGTTTTTGTTCTATGCAGCGATTCTTACAATTGTCTTTCCAATCGTACTCATACTCCCAATCGCAATCAATTTTGAAAAGAGTTTTGTATTTTTTCATGAACTTCTTTTTCAAAACGATTATTGGTTGTTTGATCCAGAGACTGATCCTATTATTCGTATGTTGCCAGAACAATTCTTTATGCATGCAGCCTGTATCATTTTATTACTTATTTTGTTTGGGAGTGCTTGTTGTCATTGTTTGTATCGTTTTTTTATGAAAAAAAGAGGAATGCATGCAGGAAGGCGCAACGCCACATCGGAAAAGTAAACGTTCACTTTAATTAGGAGCGGTTCAAGGTCTATTCTTGTCCACTAGTTCATATATTGTACTAGAAGCTATAGGGGGGACAAGAATGAAAAAAGTATTAGCTGGAATTATAGCGTTTATGTTTATATTGTTTCCTATTCGTATATATGCAGCTACCTGGAATGAGCTAACTGGGTTGTTAGATGACTCGCTCCAATTTGTAAAACAAGAAGAGTATGATAAAGCGACGCAACTATTAACGCATTTTTCTCAGCAATTTTTAAACGCTGATCAAAAAAAGAAAATAGTACCTGAACATATTCGTGTGATTTCTCTTGCTTATGATAAAGCAATGCAATCATTAGAAGGACAAGGGATTCATAAACAAATAAAAATAGATGATGTGCTTGCACTTCGTCTTGTGTTAGATGCAGAAGTGTCGAAATATCAGCCGCTTTGGATGGAACGAGAAGAAAATGTAATGAGTGCATTTGGAAAAATTGAAAATGCACTGCAAAAGGAAGAACATGATCGTTTTCAACAAGCATTAAACGTATTTTTGCATGAATTTGATATTATTTATCCAAGTTTAATGATTGATTTGCCGGAAGAAGAGCTGCAACGTGTGAATTCTCATTTGTCGTATTTAGATGAATTTCGTTATATGATGATCCAAAATAAGAGTGGACAAACACAAGTGAAAATTATAAAAGATGATTTGAAAAAAATTTTTCGTACAGCGAAAAAGGATGAAGTCGATTCTTCACTAATATGGTTTATGATTGTAACTGGTGGCATTATTATTTTTACATTAACGTATGTTGGCTGGAGAAAATATAAAGGAGAAAAAGAGAAACAAAAAAGTACGTTGCATTCCAAAAATAGATAAGTTTGTTTTTCAAATGAAGTGAAAGATAGAAACAATGTTGTAAGGTTTCTTTGTTGACAATATTACGTGAAGAAAATAGAATGGTTATTACTATATAACAAAAATGTATGGGAGGTTCATGATGGGTTTCTACTTAATTTACTTTGCTATCATCATGATCATACCGATGTATGCACAGTCTAGAGTACGCAGCGCATATAGTAAATACTCACAAGTGTATTCAACTTCTGGTATGACAGGAGCAGAAGTGGCTCGTAAGATTTTAGATGAGAATGGTTTGTACAATGTAGCGGTAGAAGAAACGCCAGGACATTTATCTGACCATTATGACCCAAGATCGAAAACAGTTCGTTTATCAACAGATAACTATTATGGTCATTCTGTAGCAGGGACAGCGGTAGCTGCACATGAAGTTGGGCATGCGATTCAAGATGCAAAAGATTATAACTTTATGCGTTTCCGTCATTCACTTGTTCCTGTTGCAAATTTTGGTTCAAACATGTCATGGGTTTTCATTATGATTGGTATGTTTGCGCATATGGCAAACTTATTGTTCTTAGGGATTATCCTGATGGCAGCAGGTGTGTTATTCCAACTTATTACATTACCAGTTGAATTTGATGCATCAAAACGGGCAATGAAGCAAATTGAAACACTTGGAATTGTATCAACGGATGAATATGGACAAGCTCGTAAAGTATTAAATGCAGCAGCACTTACGTATGTCGCAGCAGCGGCCGTAGCAGTATTTGAACTGCTTCGTCTTGTATTAATATATACAGGAATGCAACGTAATGATGATTAAAGACTATCGATTTTGATAGTCTTTTTTCTTTTGTATTTTTGTTTTCATGATGATAACAAGAGATGGTACTATGAATATGTAATGTAAAGGGAGAAGGAATTTGTCTATTTTAAATTGGTGGAAAAAGAAGAAATGGGAGAAAGAATTTGAAAATGCACTTGAACAATCGAGTGAAATGCGCAGACAATTTTGGAAAACAATTGGAGAAGTAGATAATGATATATTAACGCACCTAATAAATCCTATTTTTACAGGTGGTCCTAAGTGGCCAGCTACTAGACAACGATTTATGCGTATTCAAAAAGAGGAGACTGTTATTTTAGCCAGTGATGGTTTATCCGATCCCTTTGATACGTTTGAAGAAACTGGAGATAATGAAAAATATAACGGATATGGCTTAGAATTTTACATTGAATGTGACGATCCAATATTACGTAATGATTTAGAGGAAGTGAAAAGTCATTGGGCATTTCAATTATTATATGAGATGAGTCAAAATGCAGCAAATGCAGGCAATATCATTTCTTTATTTCAAAAATATAAGGTTTTATCAATAGAGTTTTCCGAAATAGAGATACCTGAGCTGTATCTTTCAGAAGATAATATGGTCGGTGTATTGCTTGATGTCCCGTCGCCAAGTATAAAACAAAACATTGAATTATCGTATGAACAAGTCCAGTTAGTTAGTATGAAAGTATTAACAAAAGATGAGTTGCAATATATTCTAGAATACGGTGCCGAAGGAAGATTACAATTAGCGGAGAAATGTAAGGAAACGGGCAGTTACCATGTTAGTTTTAAAGACAGGGTGTCGCTTGTTTAATTTGAGTTTTAGAAAGTAAGTTCCATGCTTATGGACGTTTCAAATTATCAAAAGAATAGAGTTTCAATCAAAGTAAAACTTGCAAGAGGTGATAAACATGAAATATTCAGAGCATTTAGTGGAGCAAGCGAGAGAGCGAATGTCTCCTTATCCTGTTGAAGGCTTTGTATGTGGACAAGGGCCACAACATCCAAAAATGATGCTAGTAGGAGAAGCGCCAGGGGAAACGGAAATTCATAACGGGATACCTTTTAGCGGAAGAGCTGGTAAGCAGCTTATGGATTTCCTAAAGCGAATTGGTGTAACGAGAGAAGAAGTATACATTACGAGTGCGGTGCGTAGTCGGCCGTATAAATGGGGCGAGAAACGAGAACGGGATGGAGAAATCGTGAAGCGGAAATACAACCGTACGCCAAATCAGCAGGAAATACTTGCTCACGCTCCCATTTTAGATTACGAAATTGAGCATATTCAAGTACCTATTATTGTTACACTAGGAAACATTGCTCTCAAACGTTTAGCTGGTTCAGACAAAAAGGCCCTGACCGCTCCTATGCACGGCCAGAGGCTCTCGTCCTCCCAAAAAAGAAAGGTTTTTTATGTTCTTTTTAAAAACTCGTATAGTTTAATTATGTAACGGATTTTTGTTCTCATCAAGCGTAAACCCTTCCCCTACAACATCATGCACATCACTGACAGCAACGAAAGCGTGAGGATCAACAGATGTAATAATGCTTTTTAGTTTTACAATTTCATTTTTTGCAACGACGCAATATAAAACGTGTCGTTCCATTTTTGTGTATGTACCGATTCCTTTTAAGAAAGTTGCACCGCGGTCCATCTCTGATAAAATTTTTTCGGCAATTTCATCATTTTTCTCAGATATAATTGTTGCTCCTTTTGCGGCGTAGGCACCTTCTTGCATAAAATCAATGACTTTTGCCCCGATAAAGACAGCAACTAATGTATACATTCCTTCTCGGTATGATAAATATGTAAGGATTGATAAGATAATGACAACAGCATCAAACATAAACATCGTTTTTCCCATACTCCAGCCGATATATTTATGAGCTAATCGTGCAATAATATCAACACCGCCAGTTGTGCCGCCATACTTGAAAATTATCCCTAGTCCTACCCCTATAAATAAACCAGCAAACAAAGCGGCAAGTGTCATATCATTTTGTAAGTTTAAATGTAAATTAAACGCATCATAACGCTGGAACACCCAAAGAAATAATGAAACACTAAATGTCCCAATTAATGTGTAAAAAAATGTCGTACGACCGAGCATTTTCCAACCGATAAAAAAGATTGGTATATTTAAGAGTAAGTTTGTATAGGAAGGATCCAGTGAAAATAGAAAGTAAAGCAGCAATGTAATTCCAGTAAAACCGCCTTCTGCTAGATGGTTTTCAATATTAATATTAACGATGCCAAATGAGAAAATAGCGGAACCAACTAGAATAAAAAGAATGTTTCGAATTTTTAAATTTAGTTTCATACGAATCCCCCTAGTATGTAGTGATAATCTTAGCTTGTTCTTATGGATAGTATACGTAATATATAGAAAAATTGGCAAGAAAACTTCACACGGAGAAAGAGGAAACGGTCCCTTCAAGATCAGATGGGAATCTGTATCCTTAAAAACGTGACAAATAAGCGATAACATTTGTCAAATCGCTATGAATTGGCTAACATGATAATTGAAGGATTTGAGGTGAATAACATGGAACAAAAAACAATGAAAGATATGCAAAAGGAAGTAGATGCATATATTGGTCAATTTAAAGAAGGATACTTTAGTCCGCTTGCGATGCTTGCTCGTTTAACAGAAGAAATGGGAGAGCTTGCGAGGGAAATTAATCATTATTATGGTGAAAAGCCAAAGAAAAGCACAGAAAAAGAGCGCACGATTGAAGAAGAACTTGGCGATGTGTTATTTGTGATGATCTGTATGGCAAATAGCTTAAACATTGATTTAGAAACAGCTCATAATATAGTTATGGAAAAATTTAATACGCGTGATAAAGATCGCTGGACACGTAAGGAAGAGGGAGAGAAAGAATAATGAAAGAAATTAAAGTAATTATTGCAGGACCGAGAGGGCGTATGGGGCAAGAGGCGGTACTTCTTATGGAAAGAACACCGCATTTCAATTTAGTTGCTGCTGTTGACTATAAACATGGTGGCAAGAAAATTTCTGACATTGCTGGATTACCTAACATAGATGCTCCAATTTATACAGATTTACATACTTGTTTAGATGAAGTAGAAGCGGATGTTTTACTAGATTTAACAACACCAGAAATCGGGAAAAAACATGTAACACTTGCAGTAGAGCGAGAGATTCGTTCTGTTATCGGAACAACAGGTTTTACAGAAGAAGAATTGCAACAATTAACAGAAACGGCAAAAGAAAAACAAGTTGGTACAATCATTGCACCAAACTTTGCGGTTGGCGCAGTTTTAATGATGAAGTTTTCACAAATGGCAGCAAAGTATTTTCAAGATGTTGAAATCATTGAATTACATCACGATCAAAAATTAGATGCTCCGTCTGGTACAGCTGTGAAAACGGCGGATTTAATTCGTCAAAACCGTGAACCAAAACAACAAGGGCATCCGGATGAAACAGAACAATTAGAAGGTGCACGCGGTGCAAATGTTGATGGTATTCATATTCATAGCGTACGTTTACCGGGATTAATTGCACATCAAGAAGTACTATTTGGCGGAGATGGACAAATGTTAACAATTCGTCACGATTCCTTTAACCGTGCATCATTTATGTCAGGAGTAAAACTTTCTATTGAAACAGTGATGAATTTAGATCATCTTGTATATGGTTTAGAAAATATTATTGACTAAAGGGGAAAATGAAGATGAAGATTGCCTTAATTGCCCATGATAAAAAGAAAAATGATATGGTCTCGTTTGCGTATGCATACCAGCCGATTTTAGAAAAACATATATTGTTTGCAACTGGAACGACAGGTCTTCGAATTATGGAGGCGACAGGTATGTCTGTGACGAGATACCAATCCGGTCCGCTTGGTGGAGATCAAGAAATTGGTGCAATGATTGCAAAAAACGACTTAGACATGGTGATCTTCTTCCGTGATCCATTGACATCACAGCCACATGAACCTGATGTGAATGCACTTCTTCGTTTATGTGACGTATATTCCATTCCACTTGCAACGAATATGGCAAGTGCGGAGCTTTTAATGCATGCATTAGAGCGCGGTGATTTAGATTATCGAAAGCTACGAAAACGAGGGGAATAACATGAGCGGATTACATATATTAGCTTTCGGTGCCCATGCCGATGATGTTGAAATCGGTATGGCGGGCACGATTGCAAAATATACGAAACAAGGATATGAAGTGGGGATTTGTGATTTAACCGAGGCGAATCTTTCTTCTAATGGAACGGTGGAACTGAGAAAACAGGAAGCGATGAAAGTAGCTCGCATACTTGGTATACAGGAGCGTTTGAACTTAGCGATACCAGACCGAGGCCTTTATATGAAGGAAGAGTATATTCAAGAGATTGTGAAGATCATCCGTACATATAAACCGAAGCTTGTCTTCGTACCATTTTATGAAGATCGTCATCCGGATCATGCAAACTGTGCAAAACTTGTAGAAGAAGCTATATTTTCAGCAGGAATTCGTAAATATATGCCGGAATTTCCTGCGCATCGGGTACAATCACTCTATTTCTACATGATTAATGGTTTTCATAAACCGGATTTTTGTATCGATATTAGTTCTCATATTTCTGATAAGATTGTTGCGTTAGAAGCGTATGAAAGTCAGTTTACAAAAGGACCGGACGGTGTGATTACTCCGTTGACGGAAGGATATGTAGAGACAGTTGTAGCACGGGAAAAAATGTTTGGAAAAGAAGTTGGCGTGAAGTATGCAGAAGGGTTTATGAGCAAAAGACCAATTCTATTAGATGAGGATTTAATAGGGGGAGAAAAATGAAATTAAAAATAGGGATTACTTGTTATCCTTCTGTTGGCGGTTCTGGAGTGGTTGGAACGGAATTAGGAAAATTATTAGCAGAGCGCGGACATGAAATTCATTTTATTACATCAGGATTGCCATTTCGTTTAAATAAAGTGTATCCGAATATTTATTTTCATGAAGTGACAGTGAATCAATATTCTGTTTTTCAATACCCTCCGTATGATTTAGCGTTAGCGAGTAAAATGGCAGAAGTAGCACAGAGAGAAAAGTTAGATATACTGCATGTACATTACGCAATTCCACATGCGATTTGTGCATATTTGGCGAAGCAAATGATTGGAGAGAACGTTAAAATTGTCACGACATTGCATGGAACAGACATTACTATATTAGGATCTGATCCTTCTCTCAATAATTTAATTCGTTTTGGAATTGAACAATCGGATGTTGTGACGGCTGTATCACATTCACTTATTGAAGAAACGTATGATTTAATAAGAACACAAAAAGAAATTCAAACAGTTTATAACTTTATTGATGAGCGTGTGTATTTTCAGCGAGATATGTCACAGTTACGAAAAGAATATGGTATACAAGAAGACGAAAAAGTATTAATTCATATTTCGAACTTTCGTAAGGTAAAGCGTGTTTATGATGTCGTGAAATCATTTGCGCTCATTGTAAAACAAGTAAAAGCGAAATTATTACTTGTTGGTGATGGTCCTGAGTTTTGTACGATTGTTCAGCTTGTGAAGCATTTAGGAATTGAGGATCGAGTCTTATTTCTAGGAAAACAAGATAATGTAGCAGAGCTCCTGGCAATGAGCGAACTCATGCTGCTGTTGTCTGAAAAAGAAAGTTTTGGACTCGTATTACTGGAAGCAATGGCGTGCGGTGTCCCTTGTATTGGTACACGTACTGGGGGGATCCCTGAAGTCATTCAGCACGGGGAAACGGGATACATATGTGAAGTAGGAGATACAGAAGGCGTCGCACAGCAAGCACTATTACTTCTTCAAGACGATGCATTACATAGTAAAATGGCGCAGCGTTCTATGCAAGTAGTGAACGAACAATTTAGCTCAGAAGAGATAGTTTCACAATATGAAGCAATTTATTATGACATATTAAGGGATGACAAACATGGAACGATTTAAACAAGCGGCTTCAATTATTAAGACGTTAACAGAGAACGGCTTTGAAGCGTATTTTGTAGGTGGGAGCGTGCGCGATTATATCATTGGTAGACTAATTGGTGATATCGATATTGCGACATCGGCTTTGCCGGAAGATGTAATGCGTCTATTTCCGCGGCATGTTCCTGTTGGAATTGAACACGGGACGGTTATCGTTTTACATGAAGATATTCCATATGAAGTAACAACGTTTCGAACAGAAGGTGATTATGAAGATTTTCGGCGTCCAAAGAGCGTACAATTTGTTCGCTCGTTGGATGAAGATTTGCAACGCCGTGATTTTACAATGAATGCAATTGCTATGAAAGAAACGGGAGAAATAGTTGATTTATTTGGCGGACAAGAAGCAATTGTTAAGAAGGAAATTGCAACTGTTGGAAACCCAGTCGACCGCTTTCAAGAGGATGCCCTTCGAATGATGCGCGGTATTCGCTTTGTTAGTACACTAGGTTTTACCTTAGAAGAAGGAACGAAACAAGCCATTATAGAATATGGACATTTACTAGAACATATCGCCATTGAAAGAATTGCAGTTGAATTTGAAAAGTTACTTGTTGGTACACATTGTGCAAAAGCACTTCAGTTATTGGTAGAAACGAAATTACATGAGCATTTACCTTATTTACAAATGTGCGGGGAGTATATTGCAAAAGCAGCAGAGTATGATTGGAACTTTTTCAAAAGCGATACGGAGTCGTGGGCGTTCTTTTTATATTGCATGAGAGAAGAGCATCCATCTGTTTTTTTACGACAATGGAAATTCTCGAATAAAAAAATAAAAGAGATTGTATCCGTTTTATTATATGTAAAAGTACGAGAAAAACAAGAGTGGGATCCACTTTTATTATATAAAGCTGGGAAAGATGTTGCCGTTATGGCAGAGCGCGTATATGAAGGAATTATGAATACATATTTAATTTCGAATGTAGAGCATGTAGAGAAGGTATATGATGATTTACCAATTTGTAATCGTCAAGAGTTGCAAGTCAGTGGTAACGATTTATTATCGTGGTCAAAGGAACAGGCAGGACCATGGGTTGCAAATGCATTGCAAAAAATTGAAGAAGAAGTCGTATCCGGACGATTAAAAAATGAGAAAGAGTGTATAAAGGAGTGGCTGCATAAATGCAATCTGCTATAAGAAAACAGTTATTACAAATCTTTTCTGAAGCAAATGGCGAATTTCTATCGGGACAAACGATTAGCGAGAAGCTTGGATGCTCAAGAACAGCTGTGTGGAAACATATGGAGGTCCTTAGAGAAGAAGGATATGAGCTAGAAGCTGTACGACGCTTAGGTTATCGCATTGCAAGTAAACCAGACAAAGTAACGGCAAATGAAATTCAGCTTGGTTTACAAACAGAGTTTTTAGGCCGAACGATATACTTTGAAGAATCGGTAACATCTACCCAGCAAATCGCAGCTCGTCTTGCTTATGAAGGAGCGGCTGAAGGAACCATTGTTGTTGCAGAGGAGCAAACAGCTGGTCGTGGCCGATTAAGCAGAAAGTGGTACTCGCCAAAAGGGACAGGAATATGGATGAGCATTATTTTACGCCCTACAGTTCCGGTTCATCAAGCTCCGCAATTAACATTGTTAGCTGCCGTTAGCGTAGCGCAAGCCATTGAAAAATGCACAAATCTTTCCGTTGGTATTAAATGGCCGAATGATATTTTAATTAATGGGAAGAAAGTAGTTGGCATTTTAACAGAAATGCAAGCAGATCCTGATAAAATTAATGCTGTTATTATTGGAATTGGCATTAATGTGAATCAAAAGCAAGAGCATTTTGCTGAAGATATCCAGCACATAGCCACTTCTTTAGCAATTGAGTCAGGAAAAGCAATTGTACGAGCTGAACTGATGCAGCAAATTTTCTTGCAGATGGAAAAGCTATATAAAGAATATTTAGAACGCGGTTTTTCAGTGATTAAGCTCCTTTGGGAAAGTTACGCTGTGAGTATTGGAAAAGAAATTACAGCGCGGACGATGACAAATACAATCACGGGAATTGCAAAAGGAATTACAGTTGATGGCGTCCTTATACTTGAAGATCATGACGGGGTTGTACATCATATTCATTCCGCTGATATTGAAGTAAAGTGAAAGGTTTAGCAGCTATTATTCACTTCTTTGCTTATGAAAAACGAAGTCTCATTTCTCAATAGATTAACATATACAAAAGCCCTTTGCTTAAAAAAAGCGAAGGGCTTTTGTATATGGAAAATGATTTTCTTTTTTAGAAAAGTATAGCAATTATGTTTTGCTATTTGTTATAATAAGGGCGAATATGGGCAGTATCAATTGGAACTGCACCGCTATGTGGAAAAATCAAAATAAACATGTGGTTCTGCCTTGATCCAAAATAGGACTGGGACAGAGGGATGAATATTGCCGAATGATACTACCCTTCTGCCTTTTTACGGTCAGAAGGGTTTTTTTTATATGTTTTTTCATCCGGCCATCTCCTCTCTCCAGATAAAGGAGGAGAAATTCGTGAAAACTGTGACGGATTTTTTGAAAATGAAAGAACAAAATGAGCCGATTGCGATGGTAACTGCGTATGATTATCCATCCGCAAAGTTTGCTGAAGAAGCAGAAGTTGATATGATTTTAGTTGGAGACTCGCTTGGAATGGTTGTCCTCGGCTATGATTCAACAATTCCTGTAACAGTTGATGATATGATTCATCATACAAAAGCAGTGCGCCGCGGTGCGAAAAATACATTCGTTGTAACGGATATGCCATTTATGTCTTATCACGTTTCACTACAAGAAACGATGCATAACGCACGCCGCATTATCCAAGAAAGCGGTGCGCATGCTGTAAAAGTTGAAGGAGCAGATGAAGTTGTATCAATCATTCGTTTCCTTACGAATGCAGGTGTTCCAGTTGTAGCTCATTTAGGGTTAACTCCGCAATCTGTCGGTGTGTTAGGTGGCTACAAAGTGCAAGGGAAAGATGCAGAAAGTGCGAAAAAATTGCTTGAAGATGCGAAAAAGTGCGAAGAGGCAGGAGCAATTGCACTTGTATTAGAGTGTGTACCAATGCAATTAGCGGAACTTGTAACAAATCAATTATTGATTCCGACTATTGGAATTGGCGCTGGGAATCAAACAGATGGTCAAGTTCTTGTCTATCACGATCTGATTACGTATGGCGTTAATCGTGTTCCGAAATTTGTGAAGCAATATACGTCTGTACAAGAAGAAATTGTAAGAGGAATTGGACAATATGTTCATGAAGTGAAGTTGAGACAATTTCCAGAGAAAGCACATTCATTTACGATGAAAGAAGAAGAATGCTTAGCGTTATACGGAGGAAAACAGTAATGAATATTATTACAACAGTGCAAGAGATGCAGCAAATCGCAAGTGCGCTTCGTGCAAGCGGAAAAAAGGTTGGATTCGTTCCAACGATGGGGTATTTGCATGAAGGCCATTTGACGTTACTGAGACAAGCGAAAAAAGAAAATGATATTGTCATGTTAAGTATATTTGTAAATCCGTTGCAATTTGGGCCGAATGAAGATTTAGACCGTTATCCACGTGATATTGAGCGTGATGAGCGTCTAGCGCGTGAAGTAGAAGTGGATTATTTATTTTATCCAAGCGTTGAAGAAATGTATCCAGGAGAGCGAACAACGAATATTGAAGTGATAAAGCGTACAGATGTTTTATGCGGAAAGCAGCGACCTGGTCATTTTGCAGGCGTAGTAACGGTATTGATGAAACTTTTTAATATTACAATGCCAAATCGTGCGTATTTTGGGATGAAAGATGCACAGCAAGTAGCAGTTATTGAAGGGTTTGTCGATGATTATAATATTCCTGTTACCATTGTACCAGTTGACATTGTAAGGGAAGAAGATGGATTAGCACGCAGTTCTCGTAACGTTTATTTATCTGAAAGAGAACGCCAAGAGGCACCGCATTTATATAAAAGTTTATGTATGGCAAAAGAGCAAATTGTTAATGGGGAGCGTAGCCCAGAAAAGATTACGAACTTTATTAAAGAATATATTGAAACGAACACAAATGGTGTTGTCGACTATGCTGATCTATATGCATATCCACACTTAACACAAGTTGAACAAATAAGCGGACAAATCATTCTTGCAATTGCTGTGAAGTTTGAAAATGCACGACTAATTGATAATATTACATTTACGGTTCAATAAGGGGGAGCAACTATGTTTCGCACAATGATGAGAGCGAAGTTACATCGTGGTACAGTAACAGAAGCAAATTTAAATTATGTAGGAAGTATTACAATTGATGAAGATTTAATGGATGCAGTAGGAATTGTGGAAAATGAGAAAGTACAAATTGTGAACAATAATAATGGTGCACGTTTAGAAACATATGTTATAAAAGGAGAACGCGGTACGGGAGTCATTTGTTTAAATGGAGCAGCTGCCCGCCTTGTTCAACCAGGAGATAAAGTTATTATTATTTGTTACGGACTCGTTTCAGAAGAGAAAGTATTAACACATATTCCGAAAATTGCTGTTTTAGATGATAATAATCAAATTGTGGAAATGCTTGGAGCGGAAAAAGCAGGCACAATTTTATAATGGATAAGAAAAGCTATCTCTGAAAAAGGGATAGCTTTTCTTATGATAAAGTAAAATTATTTCATTTTTTGTATCTATTCATTAAGATGAAGGAAAACGTGGTATAGTAACACTATAGAAATTTTTGTTGTGCAAAGGTAAGAAATTGAGGTGTCATAGATGAGTAAGCGTTACGTCGTAGTCGATATAGAAACGACAGGGAATGCCTGGAAAGATGGGAAAGATAAAATTACTCAAATTGCAGCAGTTGTTGTAGAGGACGGAGAAATCCTTGAAATTTTCTCTTCTTTTGTAAACCCCGAACGGGACATTCCACCATTTATTACAGAATTGACGGGGATTGATGAAACACTTGTGAAACAAGCTCCGTTATTCCGAGATGTGGCGCCGATGATTATTGAACTATTACAAGGTGCGTACTTCGTTGCGCATAACGTTCATTTTGATTGGAATTTTTTGGAAGAAGAATTACGGCAAGCTGGATTCTCAGAAGTAACATGTTCGAAAATTGATACAGTTGAACTGGCGCATATTTTATTGCCGACAGCTGATAGTTATAAATTACGTGATTTAGCTAAAAGATATGGTTTTGACCATGATCAGCCCCATCGTGCTGATAGTGATGCAATGGTGACAGCAGAGATATTTTTGCAATTACTTTCTAAAATGGAAAGTTTGCCTCTTGTTACGTTGCAATCGCTATATGAGTTAAGTGATATGTTTCAAAGCAATATTGGAGAGATTATGTCTACATGCATTTTAAACAAAATGATGCATGGAACAGATGATGAGAAAGAATATGATATATACCGAAATATTGCTTTAGGTAAACGCAATTATACATTGCAGATTGAAGAGGATTCTCCTACTGATTTTTCTTCTTTTTTAACAGAAACGATGCAGCGTTTAAAGGAAGTAATGCCGTCTTTTGAAGAAAGAGAAGGGCAGCAAATGATGATAAATGAGGTTTACGAAGCGCTTCGAGATTCCCGTTTTTCATTAATTGAAGCAGGAACAGGTACGGGGAAAACATTAGCATATTTACTCCCTAGCATTTTTTATGCGAAAGAAAAAGAACAACCGGTCGTTATTAGCACACAAACTGTGCAGCTGCAGCAACAAATTTTAGCAAAAGAAATCCCACTGCTGAAAACAATACTTCCATTTCCGTTTGAAGTAGCAATGTTAAAAGGGAGAAAACATTATTTGTGTTTACATAAATTTGAGCATGCATTGGGAGAAATTGAAAACAATTATGATGATGCATTAACGAAAGCGAAAATTTTAGTATGGCTTCTTGATACAGAATCAGGAGATCGAGATGAGTTGAATATTCCAGCTGGCGGGAAGCTATTGTGGGAGCGAATTTGCAGTGATGCTCATAGTCCGAGTAGGATGAAAAGCACTTGGTTTAGTCGTTGCTTTTATCAACGTGCAAAAAACAAAGCATTATTTGCAGATGTTGTAGTCACAAATCACACTTTGTTATTTCAAGATTTTGTAAGTAGCGAACCATTGCTTGCTTCATGTGAACATATTATTTTTGATGAAGCTCACCATCTTGAAGAAACGGCAAGCCGGGCGTTAGGAGAGCAATTTTCTTGTATGTATTTTCAACTCGTATTATCTCGGTTTGGTACGCTAGAAACATCTAATGTGCTTAATAAAGTGTATGATATGATGAAGCAATCACAAATTGCTACACGTTCTACTTTTCAAACGATTAGCTATATGTTGAAGGAAATAAAATTTGATGCAGATGAATTATTTCAAATGCTACGCACGTTTATATTTCAAAAAACAAAGCAGGAACACGTAGTTGGAAATATACCGCTTATTTATCGTTATGATGTCAACAAGGAAAGAGGTAAGCTTTGGCGTAGTATTGTGGAATTAACGGATCGTTTTGTCCACCAGTTAGGGCGAGTCCTTACACTATTAGAAAAACAATGTGAAATGTTGCAAAAGCAAAGTGAATGGGAACTGCATGTGGTTACGGGAGAGTTTGTGCATCTTACTGAAGTTCTTTCTAAAATGACCCAATCTTTACGGGTGCTTATTTTAGAAGAAACGAGTCATGTGACATGGATGGAGACTGAAACGAAAGGAACCATTCATTCAACGATTTTATACGCACAGCCAGTTCATATTAGTGATTTATTTGCTGATCAATTTTTGGCACGTAAACGAAGTGTAATTTTCACCTCAGCCACTTTAACAGTAAATGATACGTTTGATTATATAGAAGCGGAGCTTGGTTTAGAGGATTTTACACCAAATACAGTAACCATTCCATCACCATTTCTTTATGAAGAGAAAGTAAAGTTAATGGTTTCAACAGATGTTCCGCATATTAAACATGTAAGTGAAAAAGAGTATGTAAGAGCGGTTTCTAAGCATATTAGAAAAATTGCGAAAGCTACCAATGGTCGAATGCTTGTTTTATTTACATCATACGAAATGTTAAAAGAAGTATATGGGGTATTAAAGAAGGAAGCTGAGTTAGAAGAATTTCTGTTATTAACACAAAGTGTTCATAACCGTAGTCGTAGCCGAATGATTCGAAAGTTTCAAGAGTTTGAAAAGGCCATTTTATTAGGAACGAGCAGTTTTTGGGAAGGGATTGACATACCAGGAGAAGCGTTAAGTTGTCTTGTTATTGTGCGTCTTCCATTCACATCACCGCATCAGCCAATGATGCAAGCGAAAGGTGAACGATTAAAAGAAAAGGGAGAAGATCCATTTACACAGCTTGCTCTGCCGCAAGCAATCCTTCGTTTTAAACAAGGATTTGGACGTCTTATTCGTACAACGGCGGATACAGGAACAGTGTTTGTGTTAGATCGTCGTCTTACTGCATCTTTTTACGGAAGACGATTTCTTCAATCGCTTCCAAGCGTCCCATTGTATGAAGGACCATTAGACGATTTAATAAAAAAAATGAAATAAAAGTTAACGCCTGAAGCACATTTGCTTCAGGCGTAACATGTGGGTAGGAGGAATTTTTATTTTTTCTTACATAAAATATAGAAATACATTGGTTTTCGTCTTCAAACCTTTTTTTGAAGAACATGTCCTGCTATAATAGATGGGTGATGAAGCAGGGGTTAGAAAGAATGTACCCTTATTGTAACCGCAATGCGTTCTTTTATAATTAGAAATTTTGTGTAACGGAGGAGTTTTCATGGAGAAGAAAATTGAAGTATTATCAACGACGCGTCTGGCATACACGTCTGATTTATATAAGGTTGTTGATAGTTTAAATCGAACATTAAAAGAAAAAGATCTGATGTTCGGATTAGCATTAGACGAAAATGAAAAAGAGACAGCAATTTTTACGATTTACAGAACGTAGTGATACAATGAAAAAGTGGATCTTGACAATTTTTATTGTAATCGTTGCAGTTGTTTTATACGGGGGCCACATTTATAATACGACTATGGAGAAAAAAGTCCCAAAAGAATCGAAAACAGTTGAGATTGCAAAGGAAAAAGCAAAACTCACAAACGTAACAAAAGTCGATTATTATAACGGCAAAACTCCATATGAAGTAGTACAAGGTGTGAATGAAAAAGGAGAACAATATATCGTTTGGGTGCCTGAGAAAAAAGGAGATATTCTCGTGCAAAAGTCGAGTGAAGGTATTTCTGAAAAGCAAGCAATGCAAATTGTTGCGAAAGAACGAAAGCCAAAACAATTCGTGAAAGCAAAATTAGGCGCTGAAAACAATGTTCCATTATGGGAAGTTACATATATTGATGATGAAAATCGTTATACTTATTATTATCTTGCATTTAAAGATGGTAAGTTTTTAAAACGATATAGTATTGAAAAATAAGTGCAGGGGGAACTCAGGATGAAATTAGCAAAGCGAGTAGCTGCTCTAACACCATCTACAACGTTAGAAATTACAGCAAAGGCACAAGCGTTAAAAGCAGAAGGATATGATGTGATTGGCTTAGGAGCAGGAGAGCCTGACTTTAATACGCCGGAGCATATTATAGAGGCTGCTTATAAAGCAATGTTAGAAGGTTATACGAAATATACGCCAACAGGTGGATTAGCTGCGCTAAAACAAGAAATTATCAAAAAATTCGAGCGTGACCAAGGCATATCTTATGAACCATCTCAAATTATTGTTTGTAACGGTGCAAAACACGCTTTATATACGTTGTTTCAAGTATTACTTGATGAAGGTGATGAAGTTATTATTCCAACGCCGTATTGGGTAAGCTATCCAGAACAAGTGAAGCTTGCAGGCGGAGAGCCAGTATATGTAGATGGTTTGGAAGAAAATCATTACAAAATTACATCAGAGCAATTACGTCAAGTCATTACAGAGAAAACAAAAGCTGTCATTATTAATTCACCTAGCAACCCAACAGGGATGATTTATAGTAAAGAAGAGCTGCAACAGCTTGGACAAGTATGTTTGGAGCATGACATTTTAATCGTTTCTGATGAAATTTATGAGAAATTAATTTATGGCGATGCAGAGTATACATCAATTGCTGAGCTTTCTAACGAATTACAAGAACAGACGCTTATTATTAACGGTGTATCAAAATCGCATTCGATGACAGGATGGCGAATTGGCTATGCAGCAGGTAATAAAGAACTCATTAAGGCGATGACAAACTTAGCGAGTCACAGTACGTCAAACCCTACTTCAATTGCACAGTACGGAACGATTGCTGCTTATGCTGGAGATCAACAGCCTGTAGAAATCATGCGCAGAGCATTTGAAGAGCGATTAAATATCGTATATGATAAGTTAATTCAAATTCCTGGGTTCTCTTGTATTAAACCGCAAGGAGCGTTCTATTTGTTCCCAAATGTAAAAGAAGCAGTCGCATTAGCTGGTTATGAAACGGTTGATGAATGGGCAAAAGCATTATTAGAAGAAGAAAAAGTTGCCCTCGTTCCAGGAACAGGGTTCGGAGCACCGAACAACGTTCGTTTATCGTATGCGACTTCACTTGAACAGTTAGAGAAAGCATTAGAACGTATTCATAGATTTATGAAGAACAAAATGGAAGGCTAAGTACAGTTCTTTCATTCTTACTTCTACAAACTGTTTATTAGACGTTTCAAATGATACCTCCCTATATGAAAGGGAGGTTTTTTTGACGAATTGTGCCAAAAGGAAAAATGAAAAGGTGTGTTATACTAGAAAGCGAGGTGTTTGAGTATGAAGAAGAAAATCATGTTAGAGTGGTTTGAACAAGGTAGTATTGCGATTCCAAAATTATTAATGATGCATTACAAAAAACTTGGTTTAAATGAAATTGAGTTTATGGTACTGCTGCATGTGCACACATTTTTAGAATCAGGAAACTCTTTCCCGACACCAGGAGAAATTGCAGAGCGGATGACGATTACACAAACAAAGTGTATGGAGATTATTCAGACGTTAATTCAAAAAGGTTTTTTAGCGTTAGAAGGAGGCCGGAAACCTGCGGCAATGATTTGTGAAAGTTATTCACTACAGCCTCTTTGGGAAAAAATATTACATTTTTTAATGAGTGAAAACATTGAAGAGGAAGAGCGAGAACAAAAGCAATTACAAATAAATTTATATACAGTATTTGAGCATGAATTTGGTAGACCTTTATCTCCATTTGAGTGTGAGACATTAGCGATGTGGCAAGATCAAGATCATCACGATCCACTTTTAATTCAAACTGCTCTTCGCGAAGCCGTTATGAGTGGAAAACTGAACTTCCGTTATATTGATCGTATATTGTTTGAATGGAAGAAGAACGGAATTAAAACGGTGGATCAAGCACAAAATCAAGGACGGAAATTTAGAGAAAGTCAACAGCGGAATCAGCAAATATCACGCCAAGAAACGAAGTATACTGGAAAAGTGCCATTTTATAATTGGCTGGAGCAGTAATGGTAGGAGGAAATAATGCTAAATAAAACACAAATTAGACATTGTCTTGATGTAATGGGAGAGATGTACCCAGAAGCGCATTGTGAACTGAATCATGACAACGCATTTGAACTTGTTATTGCGGTTGCATTGTCTGCACAGTGTACAGATGTTCTTGTAAATAAAGTAACAAAAAGTTTATTTCAGAAATATAAAACACCAGAAGATTATTTAAAAGTACCTCTAGAAGAATTACAGCAAGATATTCGCTCTATTGGTTTGTACAGAAATAAAGCGAAAAATATTCAAAAGCTATGCCGTATGCTTATTGATGAATATGATGGAGAAGTGCCGCAAGATCGAGATGAATTAACGAAGCTGCCAGGCGTAGGACGAAAAACAGCAAACGTTGTTGTCTCTGTTGCATTTAGCATTCCAGCCATTGCAGTTGATACGCATGTAGAGCGTGTTAGCAAGCGACTTGCCATTTGTAAATGGAAAGATTCTGTATTAGAAGTAGAGAAGACGTTAATGAAGAAAGTACCGATAGAAGAGTGGGGAGTAACACATCACCGCATGATTTTCTTTGGGCGTTATCATTGCAAGGCGCAGCGCCCGCAATGTGAAGAATGCAAGTTATTAGAGATATGCCGTGAAGGAAAGAAGCGTACGAAGGGAAAGGAAAAGTGATGAAGCAAGTACTTGAAATACCAAATGATTTTCGGTGTGGTCCTTTCTTTGAAGATGAGACTGTCATTGCATACAATGCAGAGAAATCATTTGGTGAGTTAGCAGAAGAAACATGCTTTCTCTTTGATATCGAGCAGCAATATAAGCCGTGGAATGAGATCGAAGTGAGTATTGCTGCTGTATTAAGCATATGGAAAGTAAAAAAAGAAGAGATTTCTACATTCTTTTGTAACCGAAATCGAAAAGAAGCAAAAGCACCGATGGTCCAATTTACAGGGCATCTTTTATCTATTTTACATTGGATGAATGGAATACCTGTTACAAGTTTACAAAATATGAGCGAACAAATCGAAAGACTAGAGAAAAAGCCAGTTAACTTTTTAGAACGTTATTCATTCATTATGAATAAGCCAGATCATTATCATTCTTTTATTCAGCTCATACAGCTGTATGAAGAAGTGGAAAAGTTATATGTAAAAGTACTTATTATGCAAAAGAAGCCATCTTCCCGCTAGGGAGATGGCTTCTTTTTTCACTATCGTAATTATTGATTCGGTTTATTAGGGGTTCCGCCGCCGGTTGGTGGATTTGGATTTTGATTATTTCCTCCACCATTTCCGGTATTTCCGTCACCCGCTGGAGGGGTTCCACCGCCATTTTGGTTATTTCCGTTGTTTTGATTTTGATTCTGATTTTGTTTATCTTCTTCAGCTTTTTTCTTAGCATCATCTTCGGCTTTTTTCCTAGCATCATCTTCGGCCTTTTTCTTCGCGTCATCTTCAGCCTTTTTCTTAGCTGCGTCTTCATCGGCCTTTTTCTTCGTATCATCACCACCAGGTACTACATACGTTATTGTTACGGGGTCACTAGTACCACCAGTCTTTTTCGCAACAAGAGAGATGGTATAAGTAACACCAGGTTTGACACCGCTAATTGATGCGCTTGTACCACTTATTTTTGGACTGCCGCTAGACCCGTCACTACCCTTATAGCTTAGTGAATAAGATACGTCTGAATCGGATGAAGCAGACCAACTTAATGATATAGTCTGTGATGCCGCATCATATGATGGAGTGATTCCAGCTGGTCCATCTACACTGATTTTGGGAACATCATCTTTTTTTGCACCTTTAACATAAAGTTCGCTACCGATGCGTTCTACACTGCTTGGCATTTCAAAGCGAGATGCATCACTTCCAAATTCACTCATCATCGCTTTAAATAAGCGCTGTGCGATAGATGATGTATTTTTGTCAATATAACCTTCACTTTGTTTATTATACCCTGTCCATACAGCCATTGTATATTGTGGTGTAAAACCTGCAAACCAACTATCAGGGCTTGCGGTACTAGGGAAATCATAGTCACGTAATTGTTGGGCTGTATAGTTCGTTGACCCTGTTTTACCAGCAACGTCTAACGAAGGAATATTTGCGGCTTTACCAGTACCAGTACTAGATTTTACAACACTACGCATCATATCCGTAACCATGTATGCTGTAGAATCTTTCATCACTCGTTTTCCTTTTGGTGCAAAGTTTACTTCTTTCCCATCAGGATAGACAACTTTTGTAACGAAATGCGGTTTATGATATACACCGCCACTTCCGTAAGCTGCGTATGCTCCCGCAACTATTAGAGGAGAAGATTCATTACTACCAATTGCTGTTGATTCTACCGCACCACCTGATCCAAATGTAAAGCCAAGTCCTTCAGCGAAAGCTTGTGCTTTATCACGGCCGACTGCATTCGCAGTTTGTACAGCTGGAACGTTACGTGATTGCGCTAATGCCTCACGCATTGACATCTTGCCTTTATGACCATTGTCAAAATTTCGAACCTCTCGTTTTGTATCGGTTTCATAATAGAACGTTGAGTCATCAACTTGATGATACGTAGACCATTGTTTGTATTCAACAGCAGGGCCGTAGTCAAAGACTGGTTTCATTGTTGAACCAACTTGGCGATGCATATCAACAGCCATATTTTGACCTTTAAATGTTGCTTTATTTTCACCGCGCCCGCTGCCGAGTGCACGAACTTCACTTGTTTCTGTATCCATAAATATGAATGCACCCTGGAACTTTTCATCCGGGTAGTTAATGATTTCTTCCGTGTTTAACATTTTATCTGCATAATCTTGAGCTTTTGTATCTAATGTTAGATAAATATTAAGACCATCAGATCCAATGTTTACATCTTTGTCTGCCGCTTCGATTTCTTTTACAGCAGCATCGATAAATCCTGGATATGGCATTTGCGTTGCTTCTTGAGACGGTTTAAGACCTTCTGTTACTGGGATTTTCTTAGCATCTTCCATCTCTTGCTTTGTAATATAGCCATGTCTATTCATTAAATATAATACAGTGTTGCGTCGTTCTGTGGCAAACTTCACATTTTGTGGCTTCGTAGGATCGTAATTATTAGGACCTTGTGGTAATCCTGCAAGCATTGCTGCTTCGTTTAATTTTAAATCTTTTAATTCTTTTCCGTAAGAATTTTGCGCAGCAGTTGCAATTCCATAAGAACGGTTTCCTAAGTTAATTTTGTTTAAGTACATTTCTAGAATTTCATGTTTTGAATATTGCTGCTCTAGTTTGTATGATAAATACCATTCTTGTACTTTACGTTTCGTTGTTTTTTCCCTTGTTAAGAAATAGTTTTTAATAACCTGTTGTGTAATGGTACTACCACCTTGTAAACCAGAATCACCTGTTACGTTTTCGAAGATCGCTTTCGCGGTACGCTTAAAATCAATCCCATTGTGCTCGTAAAAGCGGGAATCTTCTGTAGCTAGGAAGGCATTTTCTACTACTTTGGGAATTTGATCATATGTGACATTTGTTCGCTTCTCAGCGCCGTATTCATATAGGAACTTTCCGTCTTTATCATAAAACTTTGTTGATAATGGATTTACAAGTTTTGCTTTATCTAGTTTTGGAGCATCTTTTACCATAACAAAAAAAGCAGAAACCCCAGCTACTAGTGTCACAATGCCGATTAATAAGCAGGCGATTAGAAATTTACGTAGAAAAGAACCTTTTTTCTTTGGTTTCTCTTTTTTAGGATGTTCTTGCTTCTGTTTTTTAACTTGTTTTCGTTCTTCACGAGAACGATAATTTTCTGACATTATACTTTCTCCTACCTTTCATTTTCTCCCCAAAAGTCGAAAAATGAGCCTTATTGTTGACTCTATCACGAAAAATAAAGTGTGTCTAGTGTGTGAATATAATCAATGCGGGGATGATATCCGCATTGTAATAAGTACCCACATTCTTCAATTTCTTCTTTTGTAATGGATTTACGTCCACCATCTTCTTGTCGATTCCAAAATGTAATGATATGTTTCGCTTCCAATAAATAAAATTCATCGTAAAGAGTAAATTTAATAATAACAAATGCAATTCCGTTATGAACTAATACTTCCTTCATATGATTGATTTGATGAAGATGGAAGTTTTGCAAAGGGAAGCTCGTTTTATTTCTCGTTTCTTTCGCTTCAAAATCAATGTACTTGCCTTTGTATACACCGTTGTAATCAGTTGTAGAAGGTTGCTTAAAGTACGCTTCTTTAATTACGGCAGCGCTTCGTTTTGGATAATCGACCTTTACGATTTGAAGAGGTGTCGGCTTTTTATGCACACAAGCAATATTGTGAGTTAAATAGTATTGATTTGTTTCATTCAACTCCTCTTCAAGGGACATCCCCCTGTTACTATAAGTGTGTTTTCTTATAGGTGACAGGTTATGGGTTGGTTGAGTCTGAGTATACTTTCTTCCGTTTGGGTAACGAATGGTCATAATTTGTCCACTCCAAATTGCATAGAATTACTTACAAAGGTGATTATATCAAAAAAAATAAAAAATAGGCTATTTTTTTGGAGAGATAGGAGATGAAAGCATTGTGTTTACACAAAGTGAATATGAAAAAATAAGACAAAAAAGAAAGATATCTTCTTATACAAATGAAGAAAAAGAGCTCGTAAATTATATTCAGCAACAAACGATTCTTGCGAATGCTGACAACATTTCGCGTACACATACTTACAAAGAATATTATGAGCGTAATAAAGAAATTCGTTGGTCATTTTTAGCTAGTATGGTATCTCGAAATGCAGGCTGGAATATGACAGATTTAGAAGGAAAATATTATCCGAAAGTTTTATCTAAGGAGATACGGAAACAACTATTTCTTACATACGAACGTGCGAATTGGCTAATTTTTTTAGATGCATATCCACAGCTGTTATTGTACGAATATAGTAAACGAATGAAAAAGCCATTGTTTCATTTATTACAAATGTTTTCCGTTTCAGTATTTATGGAAGGGGAATGGTCTCGTTTTTGGGAGCAAAAAAAAGAAGAACGACTTATGACAGCTCTTATTATTAATGAACAATGCACGATTCAAGAACCTGTAATTGAGCATCCTTTTTATCAAAAGCATATTTTTCAAACATTAATGTTTAAATTTCAAGAGTTATTTCATTTTAGTGCGGTAATATTTCCGACAATAGCGGGGAATTTATATGGTTTTTCTGTCCATCAATTTGAAACATTAACAAAGAGAATTGAATTAGGAAAACGATTAGCATGGTTGCTGTTTCATCCAACTTATAAGGAGTTATTTTATACATTTTCTTCCCAAACAGTTCACACGGGATCCAGATTCGATTATGAACAATATTTGAATTTATCTAAGGAACAAGATACGCCGCAGCTTCGTGATGTATTTTCTGTTGTTTCCCATCACCGTAAGGCAGAGAAAGATTGGCTTCAGTCAGGAGTGGACGTAGAAGAGCTGTTTTTATTTGAAGAGCCGAAAGAAGAAGTTGAAATGACAGAATGGTTTTTACAAAAACAGAAGCAATTGCATTTCTTTGCTTCATTACATAGTTTTTAATATGAATTATGTAGAAGAGGAAAAGGAGAATGTCTGTACAGCAATAAAATAAGTGGGGAGTTTTATATTCATGATATAATAGAAAAATCCCGCTTTGCGGAAAGCGGGATTTAAACCATCTGTAAGATTTCGTTTAGTTCAACTGACCATCAGTAAGAAAAACGTTCATTTTATGTTGCAGGAAAATTTGGACCGTCTAATTTTGGATTTCCTGTTTCTGGTTTATTTTGTTTGTTTTGAGGTTGTTTTTTCTTGTTTTCATTTTTGTTTTTAGCCAATGTCGACACCTCCCTTTCGTATTGTTGCCACTTTCATAAACTTCATACAAAAAATCACTTTCTTTGCCGAATTACAACTAGTTTTGTCAAGCATGCAGGAGTAAAAATAGAGCTGGCGAATTAACATGACAAGGAAAAAGCAAAGAGGGAGGCATGTTGAAGATGAAAATGGTTCAGAAAGAAGATGTAATGAAAAAGATGGATCAAATGTTAAATACTCTTGATTTGCTTGAAATGAACGTGTCGCTTATGGTTGATCATGCGCTTAAGGATAAAAGAGAATTTGTAGTCAATAAAGTAGAAGTAATGGAAATGCATATGAAGCATATGGAAACGAAATTATTGAATCATGAAGAGAAAGGTAACTGGGTACAAACGTTTCAAATAGTAGCCGTTAGTATATAAGTAGGTGGGAATAGTGGAATATATAACATTGATTGAATTAACAAAAAAACTAATTGAGTATAACGATGAAACAATTATAAAAAAAAGAGAAAGTGAAGAATGTGAATTTGACTTTTATCATGATATAAAGCCATTCGTATCTGTAGTGGATCAAAACTTAGAAGAGTGGAAACAACTCGCTTTGGATTGGTTGCAGCGTACAAAGCCTAAATACATACATGTACAGCAAATTGAACAAGTATGTACAAATTTACAAAATAATTCTTTGCAGTGCTTTGCGAAGAAAATGAATGGAAAACGTTTTTTTGAAACGCATCAAGCAATTCATTATTCGTTACAAAATATTTTAGAACAATGTAAGTAAAAAGAGGGGAAAGTCCCCTCTTATTTTTATGCTTCAGTTATAATATCTTTTTCTGTTTCGTAAGTTGGTTTTGTAGCCCCTGTTGTTTCTAATTCGCGTATTACACTTCTATACTCTGATAAACAAATTTTTCCTTGTAGATAATAATGTCTTGCGAAATCAAGTAGCTCATTTAAATCTTCAGGTTCATACCCCTTTTTTACGACGAATTCTTGTTTTAAGTCCCCTAATACCATGTTGATTCCTCCCCATAAGAATCTTTTCTATTTAATGGTAGCATACAAACGCTTACTTTTTTATTTTTCGAAAATTTAAATTTCTTAAAAATTAAGGTTTGTATTACGGTATCAGGCTATTTCAGACAGTAAGAACCTTATTTCAAACTTTTAGTGAAAGGAAATAGAGTTAGAAGGTAACCGGTGACATATGTCCGGATGGTTAGTTGAACCAATCGG
>NZ_JBALLY010000078.1:106665-107914 GCF_036963045.1 Bacillus sp. JJ864
ATTCTAGCCGCTAGAGCTGGACAATGCTTCTCTTTCAATCTTGAGGTGGGAGTCTTACTGCCCACGAATAGCGGGATAAACCATTTCCCACTCAATTTTGCAACTTGTAGGACAATTACACATTTTTTTTTTGATTTCATATTCTAACTATATAGAAAACTGTTAGAGGAGGGAGAATGCATGTTTCAACATTCTAACATGTATCAGAATGAACAAGACCCATATTTACGTTATAATATGTATCCTTTTACGCCTTACTATATGAATTACAATAATTATTTTCAACCTTTTCAACTTCCACAGATGAATCAGCCAGCTTTTTATCCACCGAAACAACCTACTCAATCTTCTTTTTATCCACATACGCCATATCCAATGATGAATAAACAAAACTACACAAAGCAACAGCCAGCTCAATTTTCTAGTTTTATGTCGCAGTTTAAAACAACTGACGGAAATTATGACATTAATAAAATGATGGGTACTGCAGGTCAAATGATGAATGCAATGAACCAAATTACCGGTATCGTCAAACAAGTAGGTGGATTTTTTATAAAATGAAATTAATCTTTCATAGATGCCTTTTCCATGAAAGATTAGTTGAAGAAATTGAAATCATTCGGGTAGTTTTGTTAGGTCATTTATATAGGAAGAGACGTGTAAAAAGTTATATGGAAATTACAATATTTTGATATACAGGGACTAATAAACACCCAAATTTTGTATGTGAAATATCATAAAAAAGAGTTGTTCGGACCTCCTATCCATTTTACAATGACAGTAGCATTAAAAATATAGAATATGGAGAGGACGAATGTGAAGAAAGTTATTTTACTTTTGTTTTTTGTCATGATTACATTAACAATTTTTATTTTCACAAACTTTAAACAATTTTTATAGGCAAATTTCCAATATAGAAATAGGTGTTTGTAACAAACGGCTTTTACCCTTTTCACATATTGTAAAATGAAAGGTTATTTTCAATTTGTGAGAGGAGAGAAAGACTATGTATCATTGTAATCCTTGTTTTGGAGGACTACCAACTACAACAACATGTCCAATTGTACATCCGACAAAATGTTGTGAAACACACACATTTGCAAAAACGGTGGTACCTCATATTCATCCAACGCATATGAAACACGTTCACCACCAAGTAGTACAGGCGCAGCATTATTTCCCGCAAACAAACTCTAACGTGAATGTTATACAACCTGCTCCTCCGACTGTAGTTGGAGGAGTTGGCGGA
>NZ_JBALLY010000078.1:108064-120056 GCF_036963045.1 Bacillus sp. JJ864
AGGAGTTGGCGGATTCGGCGGATGTGCCCCATGTGGTCAAATATCACCATTTGGACCGAATGTGAGCCCGCAAGCTATATCACCAGCAGCTAACATGGGCCCAAATGTAGGTGGCATGTTTAAAAAGTAAGTGCTATGCTAGAACTAGCAAATTGCTAGTTCTTTTTTTTTGAGACGAAAAGAGGCGTTTTGTATTGAAAGTTGTAGCTGTTACAGGATATAAACCATTTGAACTGGGGCTTTTTTCAAATGAACATCCTGGTGTAGAGTACATAAAAAAAGTGGTGCGCAAAAGACTACTTTCTATGTTGGAAGAAGGGTTAGAATGGGTAATTATTAGTGGGCAATTAGGAGTGGAGCTATGGACAGCTGAAGTAGTATTTGATTTACAATTAGATTATCCAGACTTAAGGTTAGCTGTATTTACCCCCTTTTTAGAACAGGAAGAAAATTGGAAAGAAAACAATAGGGAGTATTATGAATTCATTCTTTCGCAAGCGGATCATGTAGATAGCATAACAAAGCGAAAATATGAAAGCCCGGAGCAATTCCGTTTAAAGAATCAATTTTTAATTGAAAAAAGTGATGTTCTGCTTGCTATGTATGATGAAGAAAAACCAGGAAGCCCTAAATATATGGTGGAAGTAGGAAGAAAAAAAGCAGAAACTCAAAATTATCCATGTTATTTCATACTTTTTTCTGATTTACAAGATATAATAGAAGAAGAGCAGTGGAATAAAGATATATGATTGACAAAATGAGCTGTTTCTGAAAAAATTTAAGTAATGAAAGTTTTGGTAAAGACTTGAGGTGGAATGAATGATTTCTGATAAAATTAAGTTAACAGCAAAAGATATTTTAGAAAAAGAGTTTAAAACGGGAATGCGAGGATATCAACAAGAAGAAGTTGATAAGTTTTTAGACTTAATTATTAAGGACTATGAGGCATTTCATAAGGAAGTTGAGCAATTAAAGCAGCAGAATACACGTTTAAAACAAGAATTGGAAGAACAAAAGCAAAAAGCGTTGAGTGTACAAGTACAACCAACACCATCTCCAATTTCTACTCCACAACCAGTATATAACAATACAAATACAGACATTTTAAAACGTCTTTCGAATTTGGAGAAAGCTGTATTTGGAAGTAAATTATACGAGTAATGGAAGAGAATAAATAAGTTCGCAGTATTTTCCGGATAAAAAACGTTGCAAAATATTTATGTTTCAACTATACTAATTCATGTCATAACGTTTGGGTAATCGCTGCAACGCTTTGTTGTAGAGGAAAGTCCATGCTCGCACGACCTGAGATGGTCGTAGTGTTCGTGCCTAGCGAAGTCATAAGCTAGGGTAATTTGGCGTAAAGCTGGATTAACGGCAGGGAAAAAACCTAAGTCCATCTGGATATGGTTTGACTACCTTTAAAGTGCCACAGTGACGAAGTCCCGGAAGAAATGATGGGAGTGGAACGAGGTAAACCCCACGAGCGAGAAACCCAAATATTGGTAGGGGAACTTTTCCTAAGGAAATGAACGATGGGAAAGGACAGATGCAATTGCTCTGTAGATAGATGATTGCCACCGGAGTACGAGGCGTGGGCCGTTTGCAGTACAAAGGTACAGAACATGGCTTACAGAACGTTATGAACCAATCATGAATTTGTTCAGCTCTCCTTCGTAAGAGGAGGGCTTTTTATTTGTATGAAGTTTTGGAATGTGAGTTAAAATGGTAAAGAAAGTTTTGTAAACTTAATAAAATTGAATGAAAATGTTATGAATTTAACTGATCAGCAGAGGAGAATGTATTGCTGATTAGTGCTGGATTATACATTATGAGGAGAATGAAGATGGGAAAAGTTACTTTAATTGCAACTGCTGCAATGGGAATTGAAGCACTTGTTGCAAGAGAAGTTCGCAATCTCGGTTATGAATGCCAGGTAGATAATGGGAAAGTAACGTTTGAAGCGGACGAAAAAGCTATTTGTCGCAGTAATTTATGGCTCCGCACAGCGGATCGTGTGAAAATTAAAGTTGGTGAATTTAAGGCAACAACATTTGATGAATTATTTGAAAAAACAAAGGCACTAAATTGGGGAGATTATATTCCGGAAAACGGAGAATTCCCCGTTATCGGTAAATCAATCAAATCTACATTGTTTAGTGTGCCGGACTGTCAAAGTATCGTAAAAAAAGCAGTCGTGGAAAAGCTGAAAAGTACATATAGACGTACAACATGGTTTGAAGAAAATGGCCCGCTATTTCGTATTGAGATTGCACTATTAAAAGATGTAGCAACGTTGACAATTGATGCAAGTGGTGTTGGGCTTCATAAGCGTGGATACCGCGTTGGACAAGGGGATGCACCGTTAAAAGAAACGTTGGCGGCTTCGTTAATTATGTTAACAAACTGGAAGGCTGATCGCCCGTTTGTAGACCCGTTTTGCGGTTCTGGTACAATTCCACTTGAAGCAGCGTTAATTGGTCAAAATATTGCTCCAGGCTTTAACCGTGACTTTGCTTCTGATGGATGGGGCTGGGTTGGTAAAGAAAACTGGCGTATTGCTCGTGAAGAAGTAGAGGATTTGGCAAACTACGACCAACCACTTCAAATTATCGGATCAGACATTGATCATCGTATGGTACAAGTTGCTCAGGATAACGCTGATGAAGTAGGATTTGGTGATCTTATTACATTTAAGCAAATGCAAGTAAAAGATTTTACAACAAAAGAGGAATATGGTTACGTTGTGACGAATCCTCCATACGGAGAACGTTTAAGTGAAAAGCCTCTAGTTGAAAAAATGTATGCGGAAATGGGACAGGCATTCCGTCCGCTAGATACTTGGTCTTTATATATATTAACAAGCCATCCTGAATTTGAGAAATGGTATGGCAAAGATGCATCGAAGAAACGAAAGTTATTTAATGGATTTATTCGCACTGATTACTACCAGTATTTCGGTAAACGCCCGCCGCGCGATTAGTATAAAACTTCTTTAGAACGCATATACTTGCTATTATGCGATAATCTAAAGGAGGAAGCGCTAATGGATGGTTTGCAATTTTCCATTATTCAAAAGGCTATTCATCGAACTTATGATGAATTAGAAAAAGAAGTAAACCTTCACGGCGTAGCCGATTATGAGTTAGCAAGAGCACGTGAAGAGTATTTATCGGCTTTATCACATGAAACTTTAATTGATAAACGATATTTAAAATCATTGATAGAGTAAAAAAGTTTTCCTGCATTCAGGAAAACTTTTTTCGCTCAATTGTTATGCAAACAACAAGAAAACAGCAACTGCTCTTTTTATGAGTAGTTGCTCTGTCTTTTTATATAGAAATTGAGTAGTTGGAGGAATAGCATGTTTACGAAGCAAAAGCTGCCATTTGAAGTGGGGAAACAAGATAATTTTTTCGACAAGTTAAATGAATGGATTGGAGACGTTTTTTACGACGTTTTACCAGAAAAGGGATTTGAAGAGCGCGATGAGCAAATTTTTATGGCGTTTCAATTAGAACGAGCATTTCAAGAGAAAAAAGTAATGTTTGCTGAAGCGGGTGTTGGAACAGGAAAAACGATTGTATACCTGCTATACGCTATTTGTTATGCGCGCTATACAGGAAAGCCAGCTGTTATTGCTTGTGCAGACGAAACATTAATTGAACAGCTAGTAAAAGAAGAAGGCGACATTGCGAAATTATCAGAAGCATTAGGATTATCAGTTGATGTGCGTCTAGCTAAATCAATGGATAATTATCTATGTTTACGTAAACTTGAAGATGTAATGAGTGGACGAGCTCCGGAAGTAATTGAAGATTTATATTATGAATTACCGCAATTCGTATTTGATCATGGAACGATGCAAAACTTTACTCATTACGGTGATCGCAAAGAGTTTCCGTTATTAAATGATGAAGAGTGGTCTAAAGTATCGTGGGATTATTTCCAAGATTGTTTTACATGTGAGTCCCGTCATCGCTGCGGACAAACATTATCTCGTGAACATTATCGTAAAGCAGCAGATTTAATTATTTGTTCGCAAGATTTCTATATGGATCATATTTGGACATATGAAGCACGTAAGCGTGAAGGACAAATGCCATTGTTACCAGAAAGTAGCTGTGTTGTCTTTGATGAAGGTCATCTCGTGGAGTATGCAGCGCAAAAAGCACTTACGTATCGTTTAAAACAAACAATGATGGAACAACTTTTAACAAGATTACTGCAAAATGATATTCGTGAAGAGTTTGCTCATTTAGTAGAAGAAACAATTTGGCAAACAGAGCAGTTTTTTGAGGCGCTCAAAGAAAGTAAGAAGGAAATTGCTGGATCTGATCGTTTAGAAATTCAATTAACAGAAAAAGTCACGAAAGAAGCAAAACGTCTATATGCAAAAATCTCTGAAGTCGGCGATGCGTTAGTTTTTGAAAGTGAAATGTACACAGTAAACACATATGATTTAAATATTGTTGATGAGCATTTAGATGTATTAGAGCATTCATTACGTTTGTTTATGCATGAGAAAAATGTAATTACGTGGGGAGAAGAAAACGAGGGTTCCTTTACTCTTGTGATTATGCCTCGTGCTGTAGAAGAAGTGTTGCAAGAAAAAGTATTCTCTCAAAAAATCCCGTACATCTTCTCATCTGCTACATTATCAGAAAACAATTCATTTGCATTTACTGCAAATAGCTTAGGGATAAAAGATTATTTATCATTCTCAGTTGCTTCACCGTTTGATTATGAAGAACAAATGAAAGTGTACTTACCGTCGTATACGAAGGAAAATGAATGGGAACGAAAATGTCAGTATACACTTGAAAACATTCAAAAAACAAATGGACGCACGCTTGTATTATTCCGTACAACACAAGAGCTTGCGGCATTCAAAGAATATGTGAATAAAGAGCAAATGTCTGTTCCGTTCTTATATGAAGGAGACCAAGAAATTAGTCAGCTTGTTTCGCGTTTCCAAAATGAAGAGGAGACGGTGCTTTGTGCGGTACATTTATGGGAAGGTTTAGATATTCCAGGCTCATCCTTATCTCATGTTATTATTTGGTCGCTTCCATTCCCTCCAAATGATCCTGTATTTGAAGCGAAGCGTAAGCACGTAAATGATCCATTCTGGGATGTTGATGTACCGTATATGATTTTACGTCTTCGTCAAGGAATCGGTCGATTAATTCGTACGAGTGAAGATGAAGGGTATATTTCGTTATTCCTATCAGAAGATGAAAATGAAAAAGTAGTAGAAGCTGTGAAACAAGTGCTTCCAGTAGAAGCTACAGTGTTATAGAGTGACATCTTTCTCTTTCTAATCGGAAAAGGCTTGGCGGTTGCCAAGCTTTTTTTCTATTAGAAAAGGAATTTATTTGTTTATGTCGAAATAAGGGTGAGGTAGAAAAAGGAGGTTTTTATAATATGACGATTGCTACATATGAAGTAGAAAAAGAATTTTTAGCATATGTGAAAAAGATAGAAAATTACGGAGAAGCATTGAGCCTAATATTTTGGGATTTACGAACGGGGGCACCAAAGAAAGGTGTCGATCAACGTTCGGAAGTGATAGGAATGCTTTCATCAGAGGTGTTTTCATTATCGACTTCTGGTGAGATGGAAAGATATTTAAAAGAATTAGAACAGCTAATTGCAGATAATAAAATTTCTGAAACAACGAAGAAAATTGTAGAAGAGTGCCGCAAAGAGTATGATCGGAATAAAAAAATTCCACAGGCCGAGTATGAAGAGTTTGTCAAATTACAAGCAAAATCGGAAAGTATTTGGGGAGAAGCTCGTGAAAAATCTGATTTTGAAATGTTTCGACCATACTTAGAAAAAATTGTTGAATATAAGAAGAAATTTATTACATATTGGGGTTATGAAACTTATAAATATAATACGCTTTTAGATATGTATGAGCCAGGTATTACGGTAGAAGTGTTAGATCACGTATTTGGACAACTACGTGAGCGTATTGTTCCGCTTGTAAAAGAAATTTCCAAGTCCGATAAAGAATTAAAAACAAATGCTTTATTTGAACATTTTTCAAAAGAACAACAAAAGAATTTCACTTTAGGGTTACTAAAACAATTAAATTATAATTTCGAGGCCGGTCGTCTAGATGAAACGATACATCCTTTTGAAATTACATTAAATAGAGGGGATGTTCGCATTACGACTCGTTATGATGAGAATGACTTCCGCATGGCAGTTTTCGGAACAATTCATGAATGTGGACATGCTGTATACGAACAAAATATTTCAGAAGAATTAGAAGGTACACCGCTTTGCAGTGGTACATCAATGGGAATTCACGAATCACAATCACTATTCTTTGAAAACTTTATTGGACGTAATAAATCATTTTGGAAGAAAAATTATGATGTATTGAAACAATTTAGTGATGGACAATTTGAAAACGTATCTGTAAATGAATTCTATGATGCGATTAATGAATCAAAGCCTTCCTTTATACGTATTGAGGCAGATGAACTTACATATCCGCTTCATGTTATGGTTCGTTATGAACTGGAGAAAGAATTATTTGATGGAACATTAGAAGTAAAAGACTTGCCGGCAGCATGGAATGATAAAATGGAAAGTTATTTAGGTATACGTCCAGAAACGGATGCACAGGGTGTACTGCAAGATGTGCATTGGTCAGATGGATCGTTTGGCTACTTCCCATCTTATGCACTTGGCTATATGTATGCAGCACAATTTAAACATAAGATGTTAGAAGAGATTCCGAACTTTGATACATTACTAGCGGAAGGAAACGTGACACCAATTCGTGAATGGTTAACAAAAAACATTCACCAATATGGGAAAACGAAAAAGCCTTTAGAAATTTTACATGATGTAACGGGTGAAGGATTAAATGCGAACTATTTAGCGGATTATTTAGAGGCGAAGTATAAAGAAATTTATGAATTATAAAAAGAAAACGAGCTATTTAATATAGCTCGTTTTTTTTGGCTGCATTACCACAATTTAAAGCCTTTCGAACCAGGCGGGGCATTTTGAATCATATCTATAAACGGAATCGTGTACGCGAATAAAATAAGCAGTGCTGTAATGCCGAGCCATAGTTTCCAGTTCTCAAAGACCACTGGTGGTTGATCAGATGCATCAGATACTTCTGCGACTGGAAACTCAGTATGGCCTTTTGGTGCGAAGAAAGCAAGGTCTAGGAAAATAATGATAGCTAAAATAATTCCGACAAATATAATCGTGCCGCCAACTGCTTGGGCAATTTGATATGGTATCCATTCAACTGCTTGTGGTGCATTGCCGTATGTGGAAAAAGAAGAGCGGCGCGGAGCTCCTAATAATCCAGCGAAGTGCATTCCAGTAGACATGAAAAACATTCCAAGTGCCCATACGCAAGTTTGAATCATCGCAAGGCGATTCATTTCTTTTGTCATCACACGTCCTGTTAAGTGAGGGATTAGCCAATATCCGATTCCAAAGAATGTTAGTACAACAGATGTAGCTAATGTTAAATGAAAATGTCCTGTTCCACAATATTCATTACATACGATTAAATACTCACCAGCTTTGTGAAACACTTGAGAAGCTGTGCTCACATAGCCGGGCTCAATCATCATATTCACATTTGTTCCCGCGATTTCAAAGCCATGTACTACATCTTTCGTTGCGACAACAAAGTCAACTTTGGCCCCTTTTGGCACTTTAATGACATTTGGTGTAAAGGAAAACGCTTGTGAGACAATTGTTACTTGATAATGATCTTTCCCAACCTGCTTTACACCAGGATGATCAAAGGGAGCAGTCGCATTTACTTTTTCTGGATCGATTGTCGTTAAGCAACTAGGCGGCTGGTTTCCCATATAAAATGCGCTTACTCCAATTACGGCTAAAAATACAAATAATGAACTGATACCAAAAATGAGCCGAATTTTTTCGTACTTATGCAAGTGCATATCCCATCTCCCCCTTGTTTCTGAGTAACACTACAATCGATTTGAAAAAATTTGATATACACTAAACCATGTGAAGATTAAAAAGAAGCCAAGTAAAAAAACAAAAATTAATGTGCCCTTGAGTGAGCTCTCTTTTTGTTTTCTCTTCATCGATTGTTGTAATTTACGTTCGCCCATGTTTCGCCCTCCCTGAGAAAGTGAATCTTACATTTTTATGATACGGAAAATTCCGACAATTTCCATATCGTCAGCGCTGCTTTCGAAAAATGTTCATTGATACAATTAAAACTATGTTTATGATGAAAAGTTGATAAATCGTGATTTATTACTGATTTTGTAATGAGGAAATGTGAAAAAAATGTGAAGTTAATGTTGAATTTGCGATATGATTAAGGACATTATAGAAATACAAATTAAAAAATCCACATAAAAGCCCCCTTTCTTTTTAGGAGGGCGAGAGCATCTGGCCATGTATAGAAACGGTCAGGGCTTTTTCCTACCACATGCAAGGTTTAAAACAAAAGGAGAAAGCAAGTAGCGATCATGTTGTATTCTGCACAGCAGCGACTTATATGTCGAAAAGGGTAAATGATTATTATGGAATGAAAAGGATTACAAAAGTCGAACGAAATTGGTTGGAAAATGATTTTTTGTACGTGTTTTTTCAAGAGGATGCTTTTCAAAGTAAAAAAAGTACGTTATAATCCTTCTATAAAATAAATAAGTTAGCAACACTCATATAATCGCAGGGATATGGCCTGCAAGTTTCTACCGAGGCACCGTAAATGCTTCGACTATGAGTGAGGACGAATATATTGCGATAGTTGCATTCTTTTTTTGCAAAGCTCCAAAAGCACGTCTCTCACTTGTATTGGGTGAAGGCTGCTTTTGGAGTTTTTTATTTGCATAAGAGGAGGAACAAACTATGAAATTATTACAAGAGAAAATTATGCGCGAAGGAAAGGTATTGTCAGATGATGTGTTAAAAGTGGATGCATTTTTAAATCATCAAATTGATCCAGTGCTTATGCAAGAAATCGGAAAAGAGTTTGCAAAGCGTTTTAAAGACGAAAAGATTACAAAAATCGTGACGATTGAGTCTTCAGGAATTGCTCCAGCTGTGATGGCTGCGTTGCAATTTGGTGTAACGGTTGTGTTTGCAAGAAAGCGTAAATCGTTAACATTACAAGATAATATGTATACTGCAAAAGTATATTCCTATACAAAGCAAGAAACGAATGAAATCTCTATATCGAAACAATATATACATGAAGACGATCGTGTTCTTATTATTGATGACTTTTTAGCAAATGGTCAGGCAGCACTTGGTTTAATGAATCTAGTAGAGCAAGCTGGAGCAACGGTAGCTGGCATCGGAATTGTAATTGAAAAAGCATTCCAAGATGGAGGAAGTAAATTACGTGAGAGCGGTGTTCGTGTAGAATCGCTTGCGGAAATCGCATCGCTTGATAACGGGACAGTTCGTTTTGTGGAACGTGCGGCAGCGGAGGTAGAATGATGAAACAACATCCTTTTAAAATTGCGTCTCTTGGTATTCAACATATGTTAGCGATGTATGCCGGGGCAATTATCGTTCCGCTTATTGTTGGCGGCGGACTTGGATTGAATCAGCATGAGCTTACGTATTTAGTATCAATTGACTTATTAATGTGCGGCATTGCGACGATTTTACAAGCGTTAACGAATCGTTTCTTCGGCATTGGACTTCCAGTTGTGTTAGGCTGCACTTTCACGGCAGTTGGACCAATGATTGCAATTGGTAAGCAGTACGGCGTATCTGCTGTGTACGGCTCGATTATTGCAGCAGGACTTTTCGTTGTGTTATTTGCTCGTGTGTTTGGAAAGCTTGTAAAACTGTTTCCACCAGTTGTTACAGGTTCAGTTGTAACCGTTATTGGAGTTACATTAGTTCCAGTCGCGATTAACGACATGGCTGGTGGTGTAGGAAGTAAAGACTTCGGTAGTGTATCCAATTTAGCATTAGCGTTCGGAGTATTGTTATTTATTATCATTATGTACCGTTTTTTTGATGGTTTTATTCGCTCTATTTCTATCTTATTAGGTTTATTATTTGGTACAGCAATTGCTGCGTTAATGGGAAAGGTAAGCTTACAAGCTGTAGCACAAGCAGATTGGTTTCATGGTGTACAGCCATTTTACTTCGGTACACCAACATTCGAATTAACGCCGGTCATTACAATGATTCTCGTTGCTTGCGTAGGAATTGTTGAAGCAACAGGTGTGTATTTTGCACTTTCTGATATTTGCAACAAAGAAATTGGTGAAAAAGAGTTAGCGAAAGGATACCGCGCAGAAGGGATCGCAATGGTGTTAGGTGGTATTTTTAACGCATTTCCGTATACGACATATTCACAAAATGTCGGTCTTGTCCAACTAACAGGTGTGCGTAATCGCGTTGTCATTTACACATGCGGCGGTATGCTAATTGTCCTTGGATTTATTCCAAAGATTGCAGCAGTAACAACAATTATTCCAAAGCCAGTACTTGGCGGTGCGATGCTTGCTATGTTTGGAATGGTTATGGCATACGGCATTAAAATGTTAAGCCATGTTAACTTTGCGAAACAAGAGAACTTATTAATCGTTGCGTGTTCTGTTGGAATGGGGCTTGGTGTAACCGTTGTACCAACATTATTCTCGCAGCTTCCAGAGAGTGTTCGTATTTTAACAGATAACGGAATTGTATTAGGAAGTGCATCAGCTGTGCTTTTAAATATTGTGTTTAATATGATTCCGCAAAGGCAAATGAAAGTAAAAGAAGAGCAGATTTCAATACAAAGTACGGTTTCAGAAGCGTAAGAGAAAGCAGTATCTCAAGATGAGATACTGCTTTGTTTTTTTATCGGCATGCTTTTTCCGTATGTACCAAGACGCCAAATATATTCAAGCGGTCCGTATTGATAATGAGAGAGCCACCAGCGGCTGATAAAGATTTGAATGGTATAGAAGCCGATGCAAAAAAGTGTACCGCCCCATAACGGGAATATGATATTTGCTTTAAATAGTAGTCCAAATACGAATAACGTGACGACCGTTTGCGAGATATAGTTCGTTAATGCCATGCGGCCAACATATTGGAAAGGGCGGAATATGTTTTGCCATTTCGCATGCTGCAAGAGACGCATAAGTGTAAAAATATAAAAGATGAATAGTGTCTTCCCGCTTAACGTAATAAAGGAAATCATTGAAAATGGTACGTATAGATCGTGCATATTAAAGTAGGTAATTATAATCCCCCATATTGGCAAAGTAGCGAAGAAGGTAATGATTTGCCATTTCTTTAGCTTTGTATCTATCTCATTTACGCGGCGAAACATTTCTTTTTTTCCCGCATATAGACCGAGTAAAAAGAGACCGACTGTTTCTGGTAACATGATAAGAGAGCCGCTAATTTCTTCTGAGTAAAAAACGCTAAAGCGATCTTGAACTTGCAAGCTCCAATCTAACAAGGGAACGACAGGAGCAGAAAAAGCGCCAAGTGTCTCAGGGGGAGTGAACAGAATTGCTAAATTCATAAGCAACACAAGAAGTTCCCAAATACTTAATAAAATAAGTGCCCAAATTAATAAAGTTTTTGGTTGTCTTTTATAAAAGAAAAGTAGTACGAAGCCAGCTATTGCATAACTATGTAAAATGTCACCATCCCAAAGTAGTACATAATGTGAAAATCCGAATAAGAATAAAATAAGGAGTCTCCGTATAAATAATAATTTTGGATGATTTGTCTTTTCTTCTGCTCGCTTCATAAAAATATAAAAACCAAGACCGAACAAAAAGGAGAAAATTGTATAAAACTTTGTTTGGACAAACAGATCATAAAATAATCGAATGTACCGATCAAATCCTTCGTAAACGGTTGTTAAATCTCGAGAGTCGACTCCAGCTAACATAGGCCAATTTACAAGGAAAATACCAAAGATGGCAATCCCTCGTATAATATCAATAGAATGAATTCTTTCGTCTTTTGATATGCTGTTCATACTTCATCTCCTTATGGA
>NZ_JBALLY010000079.1:0-8212 GCF_036963045.1 Bacillus sp. JJ864
TTTAAGTTGTAATTATATAGAAGCCCACCTTTATTAAAAACAATGGAAAATGTACTAGAAAGGGAGATTCAATTTGAAGGAATTTACTGTTTGCTATACTTTGGATAATGATATTAAAAAAGAAAAAATAATAAAAGGATTAGGTGTTAAAAAGGAAGAGGTTATACAAGAAGTCTTAGAAAAAGTGAAACATGACAAGTTTTTTGTTGCGAAAAGTGACGAAGGAGATTATATCATAAATTCCTATTTAGTACGTTATGTACGTGTTATAGATGAGAAAGTGCTAGGCCAAATATAATATTCGTAATTTAGTAGGTAGTAAGTTAACAAAAGGGACTTATTTAACATGGTCTGCAACTTTCATAAGTAAACGAAACAAACGTAGAGGAGAACAAAATGTCAGAAACGTATCGTTCTCGTGAAGAACGAAAACAAACAAAGAAAAAACAAAACGGAAGTGGAAAGTCCTCTGAAAAAGGATCAATGTTGAAAAAAATCTTACTTGCTTGTTTGCTAATTGGCCTCAGTTTAATAGTAGCAGGAGTTGCTATTTTCTTTTACAATATTAAGGACGCTCCCCAAATAGAGGCCTCAAAATTGGTGGACCCACTATCCACGAAATTTTATGATAAAGACGGAAAGTTTATCTATGAATATGGAAAGGAAAAACGAACAAAAATCACTTATGATCAAGTTCCAAAAGTGTTGGAAGATGCATTTATTGCAACAGAAGACTCTCATTTTTATGAACACCATGGTATAGACATAAAACGAACCGGTAAAGCAATTTTCGAAAACTTGACTGGGAACTTCGGTTCTCAGGGCGGAAGTACGATTACACAACAAGTTATTAAAAACTCATTTTTGTCTCCTCAAAAAACATTAGAACGAAAAATACAGGAATGGTACTTGGCGTATAAGTTGGAAGGAAAATATTCTAAACACGATATTTTGACAATATATTTGAATAAAATTAACCTTGGAAACCGCTCTTATGGCATTGCTACTGCAGCCAAAAATTATTACGGTATCGAAGCGAATGATTTGAAAAAATTGACCCTTCCGCAGGCTGCTATGTTGGCAGGACTACCGCAAAGTCCAAATAACTACGATCCGTCCAAACCAGAAAACGAAGAAGCAGCGACAAAGCGCCGTAACCTTGTTTTAACTTCTATGCAGAGACAAGGATATATCACGAAGCAACAAATGCAGGATGCGATGAAAGTTCCGGTAACGAAAGGGATTGTTCCAAAAACCAATCAAGAAGGTATGCCTTACGAAGCATTTTTAGATGCTGCAACAAAAGAAGTTGAAGACAAGTTAAAAGATGTCAATATCGGTACAGATGGTCTTCAAATTTATATGACACTCGATCCAAAAGCACAGCAGTATTCCGATAAAATCATGAATACGCAAGATATTGTGAGTTACCCGAATGACCGTTTCCAGGCAGCTTTCACATTTATGGATTCGAAAACGGGTGAAGTACGTGCGATTGGAAGTGGCCGCAATGAATACAAAGCAACATTCCGAGGAAATAATTTCGCTATTGATATAAACCGCCAACCAGGCTCGACGTTTAAACCAATCTTTGATTATGGTCCGGCGATTGAAAATTTAAAATGGTCAACGTACCACCAACTTGTGGACGAACCGTATCATTACTCAAATGGAAAACCTATTCGAAACGCTTATACGGATTATAAAGGTCCTATGTCTATGCGAAATGCTTTAGTAGAGTCACGTAATATTCCGGCTTTGAAAACATTACAAAAAGTTGGTTTGAATAAAGCAAAAGAGTTTGCGCAATCACTTGGGATTACGTTTCCTAATAATCAGGTTTATGAGTCTTACGCAATTGGAAGTAACCTTGTGTCTCCTCTTGAGATGGCAGGAGCATATGGTGCATTTGCGAACGATGGTGTGTATACAAAACCGCATTTTGTTACAAAAGTTGTTTTCTCAGACGGCAAAGAAACAAGCTTTAAGTCGAAAGGTAAACGTGTTATGCATGATTATACGGCTTATATGATTACCGATATGCTTCGTGGTGTAGTGAATGCCTCTAACGGAACAGGTACAGCAGCTAATGTAGCAGGTCTTGATATTGCAGGAAAAACGGGAACAACAAACTTTGACGAAAAGACACTCAGTGAGTTCGACTATCCATTTAAAGCAACAAATGATAGTTGGTTTGCCGGTTATACACCACAATACACGATGGTTGTTTGGACTGGCTATGCGAAGAATGGCCCAGGCAATTATATGCTTGGAGATACAACAAAAATCTCACACCTTATTTTTAAAGCAATGATTCAAGCGTTTGGAACAGACACATCTAGATTCCAACAGCCGAGCAGCGTATATCAAATGAATAATGAACTGTACATTAATGGGATTAGTCCTGACACTGTTCCACCAGCAGTGGCTCCATCCGCAGCTATTTTACCGGAAGCTCAAAATCCAGAACAGGATGATAGTAAAGGTAATAGTAATGAAGACACAGATCATGGTGGAGATAAAGATAAAAAAGACAAAGATAAAAAAAATAAAGATAAAAAAGATAAAAAAGATAAACATAAACATAAGCATGACTAAGGTAAGTACAAAAAAGGGGGAACCTAGTTATAGTTTGTAATTTTTTTAGTTAATTGAAGAAATAGGAGAAAGTCTTCATAGGAAAAGAGGTGCCTCTCAATTGATACCTCTTTTTCGACATGCTTTCGCTGAAATGGTTACAATTAGAGAAATGGCAATAAGAATATAGGCAATACCCCCAATCAAACCTAAGGAGCGGGGCGTAAGGTATTGTAGCACTGCTCCAGAAATAAACATAGATATTCCTAATACAGTATTTATAATCGTTGCCAATATTCTGAATATAGTTCCGTGGTGTTGCTCAGGAATTTCCTTCATAAGAATCGTATCAAAGCATGCGTTACCAATCCCAGACATAAATGCAGCTCCGCAAAATATAAGAAATGCAAAAACGACTAGATGGGTTTGACTTAATAGCAGTTGAAATATCCCCTCTAGCAATAGACATACTAAACCTGTAACAAGGAAATTTTTTTGTAGTCGATTTGCAACAGAAAAGCTTAATATTAAGCCAATACCTAATGCACCATAAAAAAGACCTACGCCTATATCACCAAGATGGAATTCGTTAATCGCATAGACGCTTATTAAAACATTATCAATTCCATTTATAGAAGCTATTAATATTTCACAGAAAAAAAGAATTTGCACCGTAATAGACATTAAGATTACCTTTTTGAAGGTGAAAATTAGATTTTCGGACTTTTCTACCTTTTTTCTACTTTCATTCTCTGGAAACTTAATCGCATAGTTGATGGCAGCAGCTCCTAAAAATGATCCTGCATTTAACCAATACGTCACATTAGGTCCGAAAATAGACGAAACGATTCCGCCTGAAAGTGCTCCAATGATTAAAACGATCCCTATCATGACTTGTTCCAAACTATTAACTTTTACGAGATGTTTTTTATGAACAAGCCTAGGTATTGCTGATTTTCTTGCCGGTCCATATATAGCTTCTCCTGCGGCTAACATAAACGAACTTAAATAAACAATCCAAATATCTTCTTTACCTTGAACAAATAGGAAGGACAGGGCAAAGATAATTCTTATAAGGTCTGTTACAACTAATATTGTTTTTCTTGAAAATCAATCAGCCAACCTTCCGCCTATTGGTCCAAAAAATAAAGAGGGTATGAGACGAATGGCTAAAGTCATTCCTACAGCCGACCCTGAACCTGTTACATGTAATAGCATCGCTAGCACAGCTACGGAACTAAAGCGATCCCCAATACCATTGACAATACCAGCTAAAAATAACCTTCGATATTGTTTTTCTTCATTTACAAATGAAATATTCATAGCTATCCTCCTTGTTTTATAATTATCTAATTAGTTATTTAAAAAAATAAGGGCGCCAAGTAACGCCCTTTCTCCCGTATTAACAGGCAGTAAGCTTCCACTGAGGGAAGTTCCGCTTTATTTTAACCACCACAACTCAACGGGGTTTAACTCATATTGGTTATTTTCTCGGTACATATATTGGCACATAATGAGTTCACGTCTTAGTGTTGCGTAATCCTCATGAAATTGCTTTAAGTATTCATTAATTTCTTTCTCTTGATAAACTTTTCCAAATTCTAATCCTTTAACCATATGTGCAAGTACGACAAGTTTTTTCTTTCGCTGTGCAGGATAGGTTTTTAGTTTTCCATCTTTTGTGAAGAAATTATTGATAATAGCTGAACGTTCCTTTTCGGTAACCGACATTTCCATATTTGAATCGCCTCCTGTTCCTACAGTAAAAATAGCCTTAGCGTTCATTTCCAATATTTTTGTATTAAGAGAAAAATAGATCGTATTTTTATCACGGCGTTCTTTTATAAGGCCAACCTCTCGTAGCTTTGTCATATGGTGGGTAATTGTTGGGGGCTTAAGTCCTAACTTTCCAGCAATCTCTTGTCCGCTTAAATGACCTTGCTGGAGCAAGGCAATAATCCGAACACGTGTAAGATCACCTAATGCTTTATGAAACTCAACAATTTTGCTTAATTGCATTTAGAAATCACCTACTTTAATGTTTATCTAATTAGATTATAATCGAATTACTTTTGTTATTCAAGTAATGAAATGATGAAAGTGTTTATAGCGGTAGTCAGATTTATTTTTCTACTCTGTTTAACGTGAGTACAACAGGATAGTAAGAAGCGAAGAGGTACACAAGGAGTGTATTATATAGATATTTTTGCAATATATTTCAAAGTTTTCCCGAATGTATTGAATGAATTTTAAAAAACTACCCCCACAAAATGATTAGTTGATTCGAATGTTATATAAGGGGGAGGAGAGAATGATTGTAATATTTGGTTTAATGTACTCATTTTGAATCTACTTAATTTATAATTTGTGTTGTTATTGAATATAAGGATGTTAAAATATATAATGTGATAGATTTCTTCTTTAGCAAATTTATTAGAGATTTTTAGTAGTGGTCTTCTAAAAGGCTGGAGGGCTACAATCTATAAATAGCGGGATAAAATCCATTAATATTCCCTAAAGAAAGTGCAAGTACATAAAATATGAAAATAGAAAAATAATACTATTTTAAAAATATAAACAAAAATAATTAGAAATTATATTAGAATAGTAAATTGTTGTGTGCTAGAAGGCGTCGTTTATTTGTGTTGAATATGAATAAACATTTCCATAAAAAGGTTATTCAAGGTTATGCATGTTAAAAAATTCGGGAAATTTGTCGAAAAAACTATATGAAAAATTCTATAAAAATAGTAATATGTAAGGGTAGTAGAGAGGGACATAAATGTTAGGGATCTTATTTATTAAAACATATATTAAAAGATTACATAAAAATAGACCTCTTCCAGCTACAAGATTATTACAATTTAAGGAGAGGGTGTCTAGAAGTGAAGAAATTTTGGCTATCTGTATGTACCGCGATTACTGTTTGTGGTACCCAAACAGTAATTGTTGGAAATGCGAACACGGCTTTGGCAGCTAGTACAGTTACAAATGAACAAGCGGTAAATTTCGATGGCTTGATCAAAAATAACATGAATGGTAACGGCGTATGGTCAGTACCATATGGCTTACAAGGTGCTAGTTATCTTGGAGACGTTACTAAATATAATGGTAAGATGGTTCATGTTATTGGTAGTGTGCAGGTTGGGGGTGTGCTTTGGTATCATGTGCAGGTAGAAGGAAAAGATGGAGGATACCTTGATAGTAAAGTCTTAAATGCTGCAACGAATGTTAATCAGAATCAGCTAATCGTCTATACAGCAGGGAACGGAGTTTGGTCTAGTCCATATGGTGTAAATGGTGCGAGCTATGTCGGTTCTACTAATAATTATGTAGGAAAAGACATAAAGTTGCTTCAGAAATTAACGATTGGAAATGTCACATGGTATCAATTTAGCATGAATAATCAAGTCATTGGATGGCTCGATGGTCGTACGTTAAGTGGCTTGACAAATATACAAGCCATAAATCAGGCGGCTGTTATGGGGGCGACAAATGACAATGGTATATGGAGCATGCCATATGGCCTTCCAGGTGCAAGCTATTTAGGGGCAACCAATCAATATGCTTTACGAGATCTGCAGTTAATCGAGAGCGTTACATACCAAGGTACACAATGGTATAAGTTTAGTCTAAATGGTCAAGCAATTGGCTGGATTAGCAGTAATGCATTAGACAATGCAGGATTAGTAAAGCCGGCAAACTTTTCGGTTGTTATCGGAAGTACGAATGGCAATGGCATATGGACTGTACCGTACGGCATTGCTGGTGCACAATATGTACAAAGTACAAATGATTATGCTTATCAAACGCTTCAAGTTGTGAAAACTGCAACAATCGGAAACGTTAATTGGAATCAAGTAGCAAAGAACGGTAAGATAATAGGATGGCTTGATGCTGGAAAGTCTCTTACAGATTTAACTAATATTAAAGATGAGAATCGATCGGCAGTTATTAAGCCGTCGACAAACGGTGATGGTATATGGAGCTTACCGTATGGAGAATATGGAGCGAAATTCGTAGCGCCTACAAATGATTACAAATTTCAAATGGTACAAGTTGTACAAAGTGCAACAAAAGGTTCGACCACTTGGAATAAAATTAAGCAAGGCGATCGTATTTTAGGCTGGGTTGATGCGAATATACTTTCTTCGCAAACTGCCTATACGCAGCTCGATCCAAACGGTGAAGTTCATTATAACTGGGGATATGGAAGTCCTGCTGGTTTTCCTTCTCAACAGTTCCAAGGTGATTTTGTTCAGAATAAGCAACTGTCTGGAGGAGATTATTTTGTTCAGTCGTTTGCTGACGATGGCGTAAAGGTTTCGGTTGATAATAATTTAGTTATTAATCGCTGGTCGTTAGCTGCCGGTGAAACGAATCGTGTTTTATTACCAAACGTAGCAGCAGGTTCCCATAGTATTCATACGCAATATTATCAAGATGGTGGACAAGCAGCTGTATTCTCAGATGTAGTACCATTTGGTAGTTGGCTTGCCTATTACTATCCGAATGAATCTCTTTCTGGATATCCGGTTGCAGCGAAGACCATTTCACAAGCAGCAAATGGTGGTTTGCAAGATGAGAATGGATTTGAAGGCTCACCGGCTACAGGTGTACCAGGAACTCATTTCTCGGCACGTTATGTTACAGCTAAGCGCCTGAAAGCTGGTCAGTACCTTCTGTATACAGGAGCGGATGATGGAGTTCGTGTATATGTAGATGGAAAAAAAGTTGTAGATACATGGGGATATAATGCTTACAATGAAAAAGCATCAAGAATTAATATTCAAGATAACTCAAATGCAGCAAATGGATTGTCGGATGTTCACTGGATCGAAGTGGAATATATGCAAGGTACAGGATTTGGTAAAGTAACGACAACACTGAAACCTTCTTATACATTTATTGACGTTTCACACTGGGAAGGAGATATAGATTGGAATCAAGTAAAGCAGTCTGGTATTAATGCTTCTTATATGAAAGCGACTGAAGGTACTTCATATACTGATCCAACCTATGGACAATACGTACAAAATGCATCTGCAGCAGGTCTTTTAGTAGGAGCATATCACTTTGCTCGTCCAGAACAAAATGACCCGATTGCGGAAGCAAAACATTTTGTTGATGTATTGAATCAATATCATACGGATTTAATGCCTGTCCTTGATCTGGAATCACCATCTAGTCCGACAGGTAATATAACAGGGCCGTATGTGACAAAATGGGCACGTACTTTTATTGATTATGTGCAGCAGACAACAGGAAAACGCGTTATGCTTTATACAGGGCCTTGGTATGTAAATGGTTTTAATATATCCGGACTTGGTGATGTACCTCTTTGGATTTCCAGATATAACTCTACTACTCCAACTACATTAAGTGATTGGAACGGATTTAATGCTTGGCAATATACAGAAAGCGGGAATGTAAATGGAGTAGGAACGGTTGATATAAATGTTACTACTTCTTTAGATGGACTTAGACCATAACGGATTTCTAGTCTGTATAATCAAAGAGAAGAAAGAACGAAACTTAATGAAAAAGCAGACTTTTTTTAGAAAAGGGGCTGCTTTTTTTATTTCCTAATATTTTTTACTATTGTTCAAAAATTGTATATCAACGTATATATTAG
>NZ_JBALLY010000079.1:8255-8612 GCF_036963045.1 Bacillus sp. JJ864
ATCAAAGTATATATTAGTTAATAAACAATAAAATAACTTATACAAAACATGATGGAAATATATAATCTAAAATATATCCGTAAACTATTATTTAAATGTATTTTCTTTATGTGCAATGTAAGATAATTAAATTATAGTTTTCAATAATCACATAGTCAAAAGAGAGAAGTTAACATATAATAATAAAGGATTTTAAAAAAGGTGAGGTGGAACTATTTTATGAGTAATCCGAGCATAGGAGAGTCGGATATAGAATCGACATCAGAGGCAGTCATACAACTGAATATTCGAAGCGGGTTACGTTGTAAAAATAGTTACCGCTTTATTTGGATTTTGGAAAGATGACTTCCTCTATAA
>NZ_JBALLY010000079.1:8645-9239 GCF_036963045.1 Bacillus sp. JJ864
TGAGGAGGTTTGTACAATGGTACAAAAAATCTGGAATCAAATTAAAGGACAAAAAAAAGAGGCTACGAAAATTCAAGGTTTTGATATTGATTTAAACCATGAAAGCTTAACGCGTATTGACCGACTTGTAGATCGTTACGAGTCAGAAATCCTTCACCAACTTGATAGTGCATATACACAACGAACAAAGTGGGCAGACCGACTAGCTGATAAAATTGCACAGTTTGGAGGTAGCTGGCGATTCATCAGCTGGTTTGCATGTTTTCTTGGTTTCTGGATTATGTGGAATAGCCTGCCTATCACAAAAGGGGAACACTTTGATGCTCCACCATTTATTTTATTGAACTTATGTTTATCTTTTATAGCAGCATTTCAAGCTCCTGTTATTATGATGAGTCAAAACCGTCAAGCTGCGCGTGATAAACATGAATCTGTTATTGACTTTGCGATTAATTATAAAGCAGAGCAAGAGATTGATGATATGCAAAGTCGGTTGCATCATATAGAGAGTGAATTAACGGAAATTAAAGACTTATTGAAACAATTAAAGGAAAAATAAACATATAAATACAAACTAAAAAACGACATAAAAAC
>NZ_JBALLY010000080.1:0-5337 GCF_036963045.1 Bacillus sp. JJ864
AATGCCAATTTACTTTTTCTCGATCCTACAATAATTTTGCGCATATTTTTCTCTCCTCATTATAAGTGGTTCATCACCAAAAGACGGAGGTGACATATAGATAGATGTACACTCCACCCCGAGTGGACGCTTTCCGCGGGCAAGAGCGAGCCTCCTCGGCAAGCCTGCGGGGTCTCACTTTCCTCGCTATTCCCGCAGGAGTCGCCACTCTCCGTTCCATGTATTAAAAATGATTCATTTCCAAAAAATCAACCCCATGTTACGGTGATGAACCACCAAAATACGCATTTTCTATTTTTTTACATAAATTTTATATCAGAGAAGTTATCATTTCTAAATACAACAATAGTAATTCCCTTTCACTCTATGTAAAATTATCTTTTTTCTAAAACAGTAAAAAAGTCTGCTCCCGTGCAGAAAAAAATCTAAATTTCCTATTTGTTTAATGTAAATAAAACATTTTATAATAAGGCTATAACTAATCAGAAAAAGGTGACATTCCTACCAATGAAAAATCGTGTTCTGCAATTACTATTTGTTATTTCAATTTCAACTATTTTACTCATGCTTTTAAACAGATCATCTATATCGTTATATACTTTTGCTGGAGTAGTATTCTTTATTACAGCTGTCGGTATTGCTTTCGTCATCTTTATTGAAAATCGATCCCCGCAAAGTACGTTAGCTTGGTTTTTAGTATTAGCAATTCTCCCCATTTTCGGCGTATTTTTGTATTTATTATTTGGCCGAAGTAAATGGCGCCGAATAAAACATTTACATCGTTCCGAAGAACAAAGAAAGTTGTTCCGTGAAATTTTAGAAGGAAAACGCTTGAAACAAGAAATACCATCGTCTCTAAATGAACACTCTGCCCATTTAACTACAATCATTCAAAAATTTGGCGGGGGCCCTATTGCTGATGAAACTAGAGCGAAATTATTAACAAATGGAGAAGAAACATTTACAGAAATTTTGTCTTCCATTCACGAAGCAAAGCACCATATTCATATTCAATATTACATTTATCGAGCTGATGAAATTGGAACAAAGATTCGAGATGCTTTAATCGAAAAAGCAAAAGAGGGTGTCATTGTCCGCTTTTTATTTGATGACCTCGGAAGCTATCCATTACGAAGTTCCTTTTTGCAACCGATGAAGGATGCAGGAATTGAGGTAGTAGAATTCGATCCTGTCCTTTCTCCTTGGTTAATCGAAACTGTCAATTACCGGAATCACCGGAAAAGCATTATTATTGACGGAAAAATTGGTTTTACAGGTGGATTGAATGTTGGGGATGAATATCTTGGGCGTTCTAAGAAATTTCCAATTTGGCGAGATAGTCATTTAAAACTTGAAGGGAAAGCATTATACAAACTACAAGCGCTCTTTTTAGAAGATTGGTTATACGCACTTAGTGGATTAAACAGCTATTCTTGGGAATCTTTTATGAAGAAAGAGTATTTCCCAGGGTCGACAGCCCAGGCAGAAGGTGCTGTCCAAATTGTCGCAAGTGGCCCGAGTGCAAATGACAAGACGATTCGAAATGCCCTATTAGCGGCAATGACATCGGCTAAACGTTCCATTTGGATTGCGACGCCATACTTTATTCCCGATCAAGAAACATTAACATTACTACGTTTAAGTGCAATCGCTGGAATTGATGTCCGTATTCTATATCCCGGCATAAGCGATAGCGTGATAAGCGATCAAGCTTCTCAATCTTACTTTACCCCGTTATTAGAAGCAGGTGCTTCTATTTATCGTTATAAAGATGGATTTATGCATGCTAAAATTGTCTTAATTGATGATGAAATTGCAACAATTGGTACAGCCAATATGGACATTCGTAGTTTTGAACTGAATTATGAATTAATCGCCATATTATACGAATCCCCGACTGTTCTTGATATTAAAAGAGATTTCGAACAAGATTTTAAGGACTCTACAGAAATTCGCTGGGAAGTATTTCAAAATAGAAGCATTCGCAAAAGAATGCTTGAATCACTAATGCGACTTATTTCGCCACTTTTATAAGGGAACATCTTCCAAATTGGAAGATGTTTTTTCTTTGCTTCACTTATGAAAACACGTTATCATAAGAAGGATTGTTTACTTTATGAAAATAATGTTAGGTGGGAAATACATGTTAGAACAATTTCATATACATGCAGGATTAAAAGAGCAACTTGTAAATATTCATGAAACAAATAAACAAACAGCTGGCAATGCTGCTACTTTAATTGGAACAAAAATGTATAAAGCAGCAGACAACAGCATTATTGAAGATGCAATTACTGCCTTACTTCTTGGTAAAAACGTTCTATTAAAAGGACCTACTGGAAGCGGTAAAACTGTTCTTGCTGAAACGCTATCTTATTTATTTCAAAAGCCAATGCATAGCATTAACTGCTCTGTTGATTTAGATGTAGAAGGAATTTTAGGATACAACACATTAACAACAAAGAGCGGTGCCTCTGAAGTTACTTTCGTGGATGGTCCATTGATGAAAGCAATGAAAAATGGTCACTTCCTTTATATCGATGAAATTAACATGGCAAAACCAGAAACGCTTCCACTTCTTCACGGTGCACTCGACTACCGAAAAATGATTACAAACCCATTCACACAAGAAGTTGTGTATGGCAGTGATGAATATCGTGTAATTGCTGCGATTAACGAAGGGTATGTTGGAACGAGTGAACTAAATGAAGCGTTAAAAAACCGTTTCGTTATTATTGAAGTTCCTTATATTCAAGGTGACACATTAAAAGAACTGTTATTAGCTGAATCAAAATTAAAGAATGCAGCAACAATCGAAAAGTTTGTGGCATTCGCAAGCGACTTAATGCCGTTAGCTAGCGACGGTCGTGTAAGTGAAGAAGCTGCAAGTATTCGCGGTATTATCGATGCATGTGATTTAAGTGTCTATATTCCAGTGATGCGTGCAATTGAACGAAGTATTATTGCAAAATTAAGCGATGAAACGGAACAAATGACAGTACGTGAATTAGCAGAAAGCTATTTCTTTGAGGGATAATTCATGAGACAAATTTTTAGCGACAAGAAAATCGATGCGTCTCTGTTTCTACAAATGGAAAACTTAATGTACGCCCTTCTAAAAGAAGAAAATGCGTATTTAGAATATGGATATAAAGCATATTATGACGAAATCGAAAATAAAATTGTCATCAGTCATTTTTGGGATGATCGAAGCGACACGGATAAAGTAATCGGCTTAAAAAGTGAAGTATATTTAAAAGCTCTTGGCTACAAACATCATTCCGATATGAAACTGATTCGTAGTTATGCAAAAGATTTGCAGCAATCACCGCTTAAAAATTTTTTAACGCAGCTATTCGTTCTATTAGAGGATTTACGAGTTGAAGAAATTGTAAAACGAGAGCGTCCTGGTACAAAACCAATTTTTGCACGCCGCAAAGAAATGTATCGAAATTATTTCAGCTCACAATACGAAATTAATCGGATCCGTAATTATCATGCTGATATGCTTATTTGCTTATGTTACTTAACAGTAACGAGCGACAAATACGAAATGTTTAACAACTACTACTTTGAACACATTGAAGCAATCTTACACGAAACGTTCCAAACGCGTACAACAGAAGATACGATGTATGTTGTCGAAAAAATCCGCTATCGTTTAGAAGAACTGTTAGAACATGATATGATTAATAACTACTTTGGCCTTGCGCCGCTCAATACTTCTGTCATTTTTGAGAAAATTGAAGAACGAGTAGACGAATTAGCAAACGATGATGTTCAAATTGTTGATGATGACGATAATAAGAGTAAAATAAATGAAAGTTTTTCGACTTGGCATCGTGAAAATAAAAACAATGAAAACGAAAACTTCTTACGCTTTGAATTAGAGAGCGGTACAAAAACAAATATGATGGGTGATACTGCCCGTGAATCAGAGGATAGTGATCAAGCACTCGCTTCTGTGCAAGGTACTTCACAAAAAAGTACGCAGTCGAACTTCGACGGCGCAGATGCTGAAGATACGAGAGCATCTCATGCTTCTAGCCAAAGTGAAGGTGTATACGGTAAATATAACGTCGGCGCATCGCATACTTTTAAAGAAGCTCGCAAACCAAACCATGACGAAAAGAAAGACTATCAAGCGATAAAATCTGTCGTAAATAAAGATGTAAAAGAACTAAAGAAAATCATCGAAAAAACAATTGAAAATAAAACAAACGCAAATGCTGATAAATACTACGGAAGACTTCGTAAAAAGTTCCTACGTATTTATACAGAAAAACAACCACGTATGTTTTATAAAAAAGGACAAGAATCACAAGAACTTGACGTTGTCTTTCACCTATTGGTTGACTGCTCGGGTTCGATGTATAACAAAATGGAAGAAACGAAAAAAAGCGTTGTTCTTTTCCATGAAGCTTTAAAATCGTTAAAAATTCCGCACGCCATTAGCGGATTTTGGGAAGATGCTTCTAGCGCTACACCCGAAAACAAACCAAACGTCATTCATGAAGTTGTAACCTATCAAAACTCAACGCTGCCAAACATTGGTCCAGAAGTCATGCAACTTCGTGAAGAAGAAGATAACCGTGATGGATACATTATTCGTATCGTTTCCGAAAAACTTGCGAAACGTCAGGAAAAGCATAAATTCCTACTCGTCTTCACAGATGGCGAACCATCTGCATTAGACTACCAACAAGACGGTATTTTAGATACACACGAAGCTGTGAAACTTGCTCGTAAAAGCGGCATAGAAGTCATCGGAATCTTTATCGAAGAAGGCGAAGCGAAAGAAGCAACCTATCAACTGATGAAAAATATATACAACCACCACTTCTTAGTAGCGAATCATGCGGAAGATTTACGATTGAAGATTAAACCGTTATTGAAGAAATTACTATTGAAGACGATTGAATAGAGACCGGAGCTGGGTGCAGCTTCGGTTTTTTTGTTTTTTTGTCGAATGATCTTTATCCTATGTCGAACGGTCTTTATTCCGTGTCGAAGCGTCGATATATTGGAAAAGTCGCCGATAAAAAATAAAAATTTTTTGGGCATATTAAGAATCAAATATATGTGAAAGGATGTTTCAGTTGTCCACAAAAAAGGATGAACAATATACGGATGTTACAACTGCTGAAGCTAGACATCAATATGTCATTCCTGAGGAGTTTCCTGAAGGGCCTTACGGTTCTTCCTCTAACAAAAAGTTAGGAAAATCGAATCCTTGGGATAAAGATCAAAAAACACATAAAGTGAAACTTTAATCAGTGGGGGTTTTCTTCATCCCCCACTGATTATCAGCCCTCACAAATCGGGCTTTTACGGGCA
>NZ_JBALLY010000080.1:5361-11635 GCF_036963045.1 Bacillus sp. JJ864
AAGCGGAAGCGGCTCGCCAGAATTGCAGGACGCCTGCGCCCCTGACAGAGAGGCGCTTTTTGCCTCGTCCAAGGGGGCGAAACGGCCGGAGATTCTAGCCGCTGGAGCTGGACAATGCTTTCGCCGAATTTTGAGGTGGGAGTATTACTGCCCACGAATAGCGGGATAAAGCATTTAGCTACGAATATGAAAAACAATTTGAAGAAACGGAAAGGCAATATCCCGATACTGAATGAGGTAAATAAGAAAAAGCCGATTCAATTAGCTAAGTACCATCTCAGCTTCTAATTTTTTTTTTAATTTTGCCAGCATATCTGCTGTCATTTTGTCTAAATCATAGTCTGCTTTGAAGCCCCACTCTTCTTTTGCTGCTGTTGCGTCAATTGAGTTTGGCCAGCTATCTGCAATTTTTTGGCGAGCTGGATCAACAGCGTAATCCATCGTAAATGTTGGAATGTGTTTACGAATAGATGCCGCAATTTGTTCTGGCTCAAAGCTCATTGCTGTAATGTTAAATGCATTGCGATGTTTTAACTTACTTGGATCTGCTTCCATTAAAGAAATGATCGCTTGCAATGCATCTGGCATGTACATCATATCCATGTATGTTCCTTCTGCAATGTAAGAAGTGTACGCGCCTTTTTTAATTGCTTCATAATAAATTTCAACTGCATAGTCAGTTGTTCCTCCTCCAGGAGGCGCAACGTATGAAATTAAACCAGGGAAGCGCACACCGCGCGTATCTACACCAAACTTTTGATAGTAATAATCACATAAAAGTTCTCCAGCTACTTTGTTTACCCCATACATCGTAGTTGGACGCTGAATGGTGTCTTGCGGCGTATTATCTTTTGGCGTTGTCGGACCGAATGCACCAATTGAGCTTGGCGTGAAAAACTTACAGTTTAACTCGCGTGCCGCTTCTAACGCGTTTACAAGACCGCCCATGTTTAAGTTCCAAGCAAATAGCGGATTTTTTTCTGCCGTTGCAGAAAGTAATGCTGCTAAATGAATGATTGTATCCACTTCATTACGCTTTGCAATATCATGTAATTTTTGACCGTCCGTTACATCTAAAATTTCAAATGGGCCAGACTTTACAACTTCGCTATCTGTTTCACGAATATCTGTTGCAACAACGTTTGATGCACCGTATACATCACGAAGTTTCGTTACAAGTTCAGAACCAATTTGACCTAAAGAACCGGTTACTAGAATTTTTTTCATTTTCTCCACTCCTCATTAGCAAGCTTTCATAGATGTAAATGTCTTAAATAATGTCCATTTCTTTTCCAACTTTTTCATAAATACGAATTGCTTCATCAAGCATTTCTTTCGTATGTGCTGCTGTTGGCATGTTACGAACACGTCCTGTTCCTTTTTGTACAGTTGGGAACACGATTGATTTCGCGTATACGCCCTCTTCATTTAGACGTTGGCTAAATTGTTGTGTTAATACTTCATCACCAATAATACAAGGTGTAATTGGTGTTTCACTTTCGCCAATGTTAAAGCCAAGCTCTTTTAAGCCTTGTTTCAAATAACGGCCATTTTCCCATAAACGGTCATGCAGCTCAGTGCTTGCCATTAAAATTTCAATTGATCTCATACAAGCAGCTGCATCAGCTGGTGTTAACGCGGTTGAGAACAAGAATGGACGAGAGCGAACTTTTAACCAATCGATTAAGTTTTTCTTACCAGCAACATATCCACCGATGACACCAATCGCTTTCGATAATGTTCCGATTTGGAAATCTACTTTATCAGATAGTCCAAAATGTTTTACTGTACCAGCACCTTTTCCAAGTACGCCAGAACCGTGTGCATCATCAACATACGTCATTAAATCTAGCTCTTCTGCAATTTCAACGATTTCTGGTAGTTTTGCTATATCGCCATCCATTGAGAATACACCATCTGTAATAACCATCAATTTATTGTAAAGACCTGATTCTTTTGCTTCGATCGCTTTTTTACGTAAATCTTCCATATCGGAATGTTTATAAACAATAATTTTTGCTCTTGATAAACGGCTACCATCAATAATAGATGCATGGTTTAATTCATCAGAAAGAATTGCATCATTTTTATCCATAACAGCTGAAATCGCTGCCATATTACAATTAAATCCAGATTGATATGCAATTGCTGCTTCCGTATGTTTGAATTTCGCAATTGTTTCTTCTAATTTAATATGCAAATCAAGTGTACCGTTAATTGTACGAACAGCTCCTGCACCAACACCATATTTATGAATCGCGCCGATTGCTGCTTCTTTTAAACGCTCATCTGTTGCTAATCCAAGATAGTTATTTGAAGATAAATTAATATATTCTTTTCCGCCAATTGTAATGATTGGTCCATTCGAACTTTCAAGCGGATCAATAACGTTATAAAGCCCCTTTGATTTTAAATCCTCTAGGTTTTCTACTAAAAAATTGTCAAGTGTTTTGCTAGACATCGTGAAACCTCCCTATCGTTCATATAAAGAAAGTATTGTCCTATATAAATCCAAATTAAAAACGACATAAAACTATTCTGTTTATTAGGCAGGCGAGAGGATCTGGCCATGCATAGAAGCGGTCAGGGCCTTCTTTCTACCACATACGAAGTAAAAACAAAGAGAGTACAAGCTCCTTTTGTTGCTACAAAGCAGAAATTTATATGTCGAAAAATCAAAATGGATTCATATCATACTCCCTTTATTAGCTTAACACGTTTTTTAAAATTGTTATAGGAAAATAGTTTAAAGTAAACGCTTACATATACTGATTATATCTTATATAATGACGGAAATCTATTATTATTATTTAGATTTTGGTAGAATTAAAAAAACGCTTTCAAGGAGAGGATACAATGTCTTATACAGAATCTGACGTTTATAATGAGGACTTATTTTTTGAACAATACATGAAACGTAGGCATCGAACGGATAATCCAAACGACACGATTGAAAAGCCTGCTCTCTTACAATTACTTGGCCATATAAAAGATAAAAGTATACTTGATCTTGGCTGCGGTGATGCACAATTTGGAGTAGAACTATTACAGAAAGGCTGTCAATCTTATACCGGAATTGAAGGCTCCCATCGCATGTATGAAGAAGCTCAAAAACAATTACAACATACAAATGGAATCGTCCATCTTTTAAACCTCAAAGACTATGCATACCCATCTTCTACTTTTGATATCGTTACATCTAGACTTGTCCTTCACTATATTGAACATATTGATGATACTTTCAGACAAATTTTTCAAACACTAAAACCTGGCGGTACTTTTGCTTTTAGTGTTCAACATCCCGTTATCACTTCTGCATTTGAAAGCTTACAAAGTACTAGAAAACGAACAAGCTGGCTTGTTGATGATTATTTTCAAACTGGCAAACGCGTCGAGCCATGGATTAATGAACAAGTGATTAAATACCACCGGACAATTGAACAATACTTCATATCTTTACAGAAAGCTGGTTTTACGATTACTAGTTTACGCGAAGCAACACCGGAGTTGCAGCATTTTCAAAGTGAGGAAGAATATACACGTAGGCTGCGTATCCCTCTGTTTCTATTATTTTCTTGTACAAAATAAAGTGAAACTTTAATCAGTGGGGGTTTTCTTCATCCCCCACCGATTATTAGCCCTCACCAATCGGGCACATGCCAGCAGTTTTCTTCCCCGTGTTTCCCACTTTACTGCCCACGAATAGCGGAATAAAAAATGTATAAGTTAAAGAAACGATATGAAAATCCTTTTCTTTTTTAGATGGACGAGAGCATCTGGCCGTGCATAGAAGTGGTCAGGGTCTTTTTTCTGCCACACACAACGTTTCAAACAAAAAGAGACAGCAAGTAGCGGTCACGATTTGGATGTGAAAAATGCAAATAAACACGACTCTCGTAATATAGGAGTTGTTTTTTATTTTGTATTCTTATTCAAGATATGTTATATTCTTAAAGTATCTCCAATAAGAGTTTTTTATATCAGAAAAATTTATTTAGTTAAAATTTTCTGATTAGTGATTATTTTACATTCTTTCCGAACAAGAAATAATACACTTGAAAACGCTTATTTTAAGTTTTTCAGGGGAAAAATACGATAACGGAAGATGTTTTTATAGAATTTACAAAATTTTTTATTCTATTTCCATATAATACTATTGACTTCTAAATATTTTGTAAATTAAAATGATTACATAAATATCCGTTTAACAAGATTAGGAGGAATGAAAATGGATGCAGCTGTAAAGTTAAACAAAGCTGAAGAACAACAATCACCTAAGAAACATCCTCCGGGATTATATTTGTTGTTCTTTACAGAAATGTGGGAAAGATTTAGTTACTACGGAATGCGTAGTCTTTTAGTTCTTTATTTAACTACTGCAGTTGTTAGCGGGGGACTAGGGCTTGACAAAGCGGCCGCTGTACAACTTTATGGTACATTTACAATGCTCGTATATTTCACGCCAATTATTGGTGGGTGGTTAACTGACCACTTTATAACAAAACGCCACGCGATTACTATTGGCGGTATCATCATGGCGATTGGTAACTTTGTTCTTTTCTCAATGAATACAACAACTGGACTTTATTTAGGATTAGGATTATTAATTATCGGTAATGGATTTTTCAAACCAAACATTTCAACTCTTGTAGGTTCACTTTACGGTGAACACGATAAACGACGCGACTCTGCTTTCACAATCTTCTACATGGGTATTAACTTAGGCGCTTTAATTGCACCGTTACTTTGTGGTTTCTTAGCAGAAGATTTCTTTACATCAACTGTTAACGGCGTTATGGTAAAAGGATACAAATACGGCTTCTTAGTTGCTTGTATCGGTATGATTATTGGTCAAGTTCTCTTTAACTTACTAGCTAAACGTTATCTTGGTGATATCGGAACAACAATTGTTGGTAAAAAATCAGCAACTAGCAATAAAGTAGTCGAGAAAAAACCTTTAACAAAACAAGAGAAAAACCGTACTTGGGCAATTATTATTTTAACTTGCTTCGTTGTCTTCTTCTGGGCGGGCTTCGAACAAGCAGGTAGTTCTTTAACTCTTTATACAGATAAATTCGTTGATCGTTCTATTTTCGGATGGGAAATGCCAACTTCTTGGTTCCAATCTGTTAACCCATTGTTTATCGTTTTATTAGCACCACTTGTTTCTGCGTTATGGGTAAAACTTTCTAAAACAAAAAGTGGCGATTTAAAAATCCCAACAAAAATGGCATTTGGTATGATTCTGTTAGGAATCGGTTACCTTGTATTAACATTAGCAGTTCTAAAAACAGGTAGTGATGAAGCTCATATTGCTGTAAAAGCAAACTTACTGTTCATCGTTATCACATATGTATTCCATACAATTGGTGAGTTATTCTTATCACCAATCGGCTTATCTATGGTAAGTGCAATCGCTCCTGTAAAGCTAGCTTCTTTATTAATGGGTGTTTGGATGGCTGGTACTGGATGCGCAAACAAGTTAGCTGGTATCTTAGCTGCTTACACGCAATCATTAGGTTATTTAGAAGTATTCGCAAGCATTGGTATTATCGTTATTATATTAGGTTTAATACTTCTTATGTTCTCTAAAAAAATTGCACATATGATGGAATAAATATAAAAAAGCGGAGAAATTTCTCCGCTTTTTTTAATGCTCTTCTAATGCAGTGATGTCTACTTGTACTGTTTCTTGTGGCGCTTTTATATCGTGTACATTCGCAAGCCCACTTGTCTCATCACAGCTTTCGATCCAAACAGGCATACCGTGATATGTAACGTCAATTCTACTTGATGATGATAAAATTTGTTTTACTCGCTTTATATCCATCATTGTTCCCTCCTATTCTTTTTTATATTGCCGTGTCTGGATGAATTTTATCCCCGCCTCTCTATTTATTTCTCCATAATCTGGTAATGAAAAAAAGACATGTACAAGCACATGTCTTTTTTCACAATTTTTCAATTTTAAGAAAATAATGTCTTTAAAATTTTATTTACTTTCTCATTGTGCACTTCATAATATACTTCTAAACCACGTCTTTCAAAACGGACAACTTTATTTTGCTTTAATTTTGTTAAATGCTGTGATACTGTAGATTGTGGAATTTCTAATACTTCCTGCAATTGTGTTACATTACAAACGCCGCGCTGCATTAGTTCCATAACAAGACGAAGACGAAGCGGATGAGCTAATGCACGTAACATTTGTACATCTTCTTCTGATATACGACAATCAAATTGATTTTGATACATACTTTCCCCTCATTTTTTC
>NZ_JBALLY010000080.1:11660-16575 GCF_036963045.1 Bacillus sp. JJ864
ATTTTTTCTATTTATTTTATATTTATACATGTGTTATTTTTATATTTCTTATTCACTATTCCATTCTATATTCAATTACTTCCTATTAATAAAAACCACATTCCTCCTTTATATAGAGAGAAAACTCTCTTTTGATGTCTGAATATTATACTATACGGCTAAGACAAAAAGCAAAGTATCTACAAAGCAGTTCCTTGCTTTCGAAAATAATTTTCTCAACCTTTTTGTTATATTTTTTGTATATCACTTTTACTATTTGGTATTCCCTGATCATTCTCCTGCTTCTTCATAAATATCTTTACAAATCATGAAAAAATAAGGTTCATCACCAAAAGACAGGGGTAACATATAGATCTACACCCCACTCCTCGGCAAGCCTGCGGGGTCTCACTTTCCTCGCTATTCCCGCAGGAGTCGCCACTCTCCGTTTCGTGTATTAAAATGATTCATTTTCAAAAAATCAATCCATGTTACGCTGATAAACCAAGAATATATAAAGAACATATAGCATATCCTACCCGTATACACTCTTTGCTGTACAGTAGCAATAGTTATTCCAATTTCTTCATAAAATGTAGCGGAATTATTACAGTTAACAATCTCACGGAATAATTATCCTTTTCCACGTTGACAATAGTGCTGAGGGGGACTATACTAAAAATGTAAGTTGATTGTGAATCATTTCACAAATAAATGTGAAGAAACTCACAAATTATATATAGGAGATGTCAGACTTATGAGTACTTGGACACAAATTTACGACCCATTACACAACATTTGGCTATCAGCACTTGTAGCCGCAATACCAATTTTATTTTTCGTATTATGTTTAACAGTCTTTAAAATGAAAGGATACGTATCTGGATTTTATAGTGTTATTTTAGCTATTATTCTTTCTATTTTCGTCTATAAAATGCCAGCAACTATGGCTGTATCCTCCGCTGCATTTGGCGTAGCCGCTGGATTTTATCCAATTTGTACAATTGTTATCGCAGCCATTTTCCTTTACAAACTAACTGTAAAAACTGAACAATTTAATGTTATTCGCGATAGTATTTCTAGCATTACAAGCGATCCTCGTCTTCAAGTATTATTGATTGCTTATTCTTTCGGTGCTTTCTTAGAAGGTGCAGCAGGTTTTGGTGTACCAGTTGCTATTACAGCAGCATTACTTGTAGGTATGGGATTTGATCCATTAAAAGCAGCGGGTATCTGTTTAGTTGCTAACATTGCCGGCGGTGCAATGGGTGCAATGGGTATTCCAGTTACAGTACCAGCTCAATTAACACAACTTGACGCATTAACTGTTGGTCGTCATGCAGTTGGAATTTTACCATTTATTAGTTTCGTCTTACCATTCTTACTTGTTGCAATCGTTGATGGTTTCAAAGGAATTAAAGAAACTTGGCAAGGTATTGTTGTAAGCGGCGGTTCTTTCGCTATTACTCAATTCGTTGTAACATATTTCCTTGGTGCAGAACTTACTGATATTTTCGCAGCTGTAGTCAGCATGATCGCATTAGCATTATTCTTACGTGTATGGCAACCAAAATCTTCAACAAAAGAGAAAGCAAATAAACAAGAAAAACATAGTTATACAATGAAACAAATTTTATACGCTTGGTCACCATTTGTATTCTTAACTGCATTTGTAACAATTTTCAACTTAAAACCAGTAAAAGCCTTATTCCTTCCAAATGGTGCATTAAGTAACTTAGTATGGAATCTTCAAGTACCTGGCCTGCACAATCACGTAATTAAAACAGCGCCAATCGTTAAAGCAAATACACCGTTTCCAGCAATCTTTAAGTTAGATGTATTCTCATCAACAACTACTGCAATTGTACTTGCAATTATCGTATCTTTACTTGTATTCCGTGTAAGCGGTAAGTTAGTAAAAGAATTAACTATTGAAACATTAAAAGAGTTAAAAACACCAATTTATACAATCTGTAGCGTAATTGCATTAGCATACGTAACAAACTATTCTGGTATGTCTTCAACTCTTGGATTAGCTTTATCATCTACTGGTGATGCATTCCCTATTCTTTCTCCAATCTTAGGTTGGATTGGCGTATTCTTAACTGGTTCTGTAGTATCCAGCGGCTCTCTATTTGCACCTCTTCAAGCTGTTACAGCCGCTCAATTAGATATCGTTCCTTCTACTCTCGTTGCCTTAAACGTAGTAGGCGGTACAATGGCAAAAATGGTATCACCACAATCAGTTGCTGTAGCTTGTGCGGCAGTTGGAATCGTTGGTAAAGAATCAGAGCTATTTAAAATGACAATGAAATATAGCTTAATCTTCTTATTGATTATTAGCTTGCTTCAACTTAACGCAGTGTTTAATATTTTCTAATATAAAAGGCTGATGACTCGTTCATCAGCCTTTTTCTTTCGTTTCCATTTTTTTAATCTCTACTCGCTTAATTTGATGCATATCTTTTTCAAGAATAGTAAATGCCCATTCTCCAACAACAATCATATCGCCCTCTGCCATTGGTTGTCCTTGCATCATTAACCATCCTCCAATTGTATCTACATCCTGTTCATTCAAATGTAAACCAAACAAATCATTAATTTCACTGACTAACACTTTTCCGTCAACAACTTTACAATCGTCACTAATATGCTGAACAGGTGGATGTTCATCTTCATCATATTCATCACGAATTTCTCCCACAATCTCTTCTAAAATATCTTCAAGCGTAACAAGCCCTGCCGTTCCACCATATTCGTCATATAAAATGGCCAGCGGAATCCGTTTTTTTTGCATGTTTAACAGTAGATCATGTATTGGAATGTTTTCCATTACTTCAATAACCGGTCTTGTATACGTCGTAATTGATTTGGCTTCTTGTTTTTCTCCATCCATATAACGGATAAAGAAATCTTTCACATTCACCATTCCGATTACTTCATCTTTATCTTCCCCAAATACTGGATATCTTGTATATTTTTCTTGCCGAATAATTTCAATATGTGTTTCAAATAAATCTTCCGCATATAATCCAACAATTTCTGTCCGCGGCACCATGATCTCTTTCGCAAGACGATTGTCAAATTCAAAAATATTATTTACATATTTAAACTCTGCTTGATTAATTTCTCCGCTTTCATAACTCTCTGATAAAATGAGACGGAGTTCTTCCTCTGAATGCGCTACTTCATGTTCAGAAGCGGGTTCTAAACCAAATAAACTTGCCACAAAACGAGCTGCATGATTTAATGTCCAAATAAATGGATACATAATGCGATAAAAATATATCAATGGCTTTGAAAACAACAGGCTGACTTGCTCTGCTTTTTGAATTGCAAATGTTTTTGGTGCCAATTCCCCAACTACAACATGAAAAAACGTAATAACTGCAAATGCAATAATAAAAGATACAGTATTGGCGATTGGAGGAGAGATATGAAGTGTAATTAATACAGGCTCTAATACATGTTTTACAGTTGGTTCACCTAACCACCCCAGTCCTAGTGCCGTAATGGTAATCCCAAACTGGCACGCTGACAAATACTCGTCCAAATGAGAAATCACTTTTTTCGCCGCTACTGCTCCCCGCTTTTTTTCTCCAACAAGTTGATCAATGCGGCTACTGCGTACTTTCACAATCGCAAATTCAATTGCAACAAAAAAGCCCGTTAACGCAATTAAAGCTGCAACTAGTATTAAATTTCCTATTTCCAAATATCGCCCTTAGCTGTAGGCAGCTAAAGTTACACCTCCCGTAAGATAAGTTTAGCTTTCTTTATTTTTCTCTCATTTCCTCACAAGAAAACCTGTATAAATTTCACAAATTTTTATTCCGTAGCGGACAAAGAAAAACCCCCACTGATGGGAGTTTCAATTCTCATATAATTCAAGGGGCAAGCCATCTGGGTCTTGAAAAAATACAAAACGCTTTCCAGTTATCTCATCAATTCGAATGCTTTCCGTTTGTATACCGTGCTGTTGTAAATGCGACACAGCTTCTTCTATAGATGAAACAGAAAACGCTAAGTGTCTTAGTCCTGCTGCTTCAGGAAAGCTTGTACGCTTTGGAGGGTTTGGAAATGAGAATAATTCAATTTGATATGTATTCCCAATACACAAATCCAACTTATATGATTCCCTTTCTTCTCGATATACTTCACGTAAAACTTGAAAACCAAGTACTTCTGTATAGAATTTTTTTGATACTTCATAATTGGAACAAATAATGGCAACGTGGTGAACATCGGTAATATTCATCTTATCTCTTCCTTTCTTGCATATTCTCCTTTGAAATGAAAAACCTATATACAAAGTCACTTATAAGGAGCACTATAAAATTTTTCACATTTTGTCTCGGACTTATTGTTATATTTTTTCTTGCTTTTATAGCAAGTAATAACAGAAAACACATTAAGTTCAAACCAATCATTCTTATGCTTATTGTACAATTAATTTTAACGTTTCTACTATTAAATACACAGGTTGGTCTAATCCTCATTACAACAATTTCAAAATTGTTTAATGCGTTATTAAAATATGCTGCGGCAGGTGTAAACTTTGTATTTGGCGGCTTATTAAACAAAGGCGAAATGTCCTTCTTTTTAAGTGTTTTACTACCAATTGTATTTATCTCTGTCTTAATCGGTATTTTACAGCACTTTAAAATTTTACCATTCTTTATTCGCTGGATTGGATTTTTCCTTAGTAAAATAAATGGCCTCGGCAAATTAGAATCCTATACGGAGCAACCTTAGTCAGCACTCTATCTGCGACTATTGTTAGCGTTATGATTTGAATTAGGAAAAATTTTAATCTTTTTTTTATTTATTTTTTGTATACAATTATTCTTAAACAGATGCCTTATCATAATAAAGGGTTTTTTTGTACAAATAACAAAAAATACAATATATCTTTATAAAACGATATGTTTCATAT
>NZ_JBALLY010000081.1:0-19039 GCF_036963045.1 Bacillus sp. JJ864
ATCTAAATGTGTTTTAAACTCTCTTCCTTTTTTTATATGTTCATAGATTAAGTGATACAAGGAAACCTTGATATGGTGATCCCTTCAAGCTGTCTAGTCCTTTTTTATCCCTTTTACAAAAGGGATAAAAAAGGGCATAAAGGGATATTTTTCATCATTTTTAAATTAATATAGTTCGTTCACGTCTAAATCGAATGATTTTTAAGGCTAATACCTATTATCATTTGCTGGTTTTGCATATGCATAAACAGTGATTGTGTCGTTAGGTATCTCATATCTCTATTTGTCATAAATTCTGTGGAGCCTATCAAGGATATACTTTTTATCCTCTGTGATTTGTGCACGGTTCCCTGTTTTTTTGTTTTCATCTGGAGTTACAGAGATTATATCTAGGTCTCAATTAAGATTATTCAAATAATCTTTCTATCATTTTCTTCGATTGTAATAGCAACTAAAGAATGGTTGAGAAAAAATTTAATATATACATAATAAGTGGAGGTAAATATAATGGTTTTAAAATTATTGTTGATTCATGGACAGGGGTTTGGAATGGGACAATTATTAAGCGGGATTGTGTGTATCATTTTAGGAATCGTATCTTTTATAATTAAATAATTTGCAAACAAAAACCACCCGTGGTAATGGGTGGTTTTTGTTTACGGATGGTAAACTCCAAATGCGTAATGATAAACAGTATTCTCATTAGCTTTCGGAATTGGGTTAGTTTTGTTAGGTCCATTGTAATATCCAAGAGTTACAATGTCATAATAATGTGTTGATCTTGAAGCCCAAAAAGTGTAATCTCCCTTACCAGTAGGGATTTCTGTTGAACCTTCAAATGCACCATTTTCCCCTACAGTACATAAAATATCCTTTTTAGCAGAAGGCATATTTAATACGCCATCGAAATAAATGTAAAAAGTTGTACCAGCAGGTACTGCTTTTCCTTCTGCATCATATGCAAAACCTTTAAATGTGGCATTTTTATGTGCATAAACACGATACTTCTTACCTTGGCCATAGTCAATGTACTCATTATTACCTATGTTAGTAATTTGTACTTTGTTTACAAGTGGAGTGTTTTCGGCTGCACTTGCATTAGTGTTTGGTAACATAAAACTAAATACCATTAATCCAATAAACATAAGTGACGATATAATTTTCTTCATCATTAAATCCTCCTGTATATTTTTTACAACCTGAATTTTACATGTTTTGAAAATATATTTCAATATCTTTATATAAAGTTTAATATGTAATATTGCATATTATATATCGTGTTATATTATTTAAATGATATGTTATTTTTTGGATGAATATATAATGGAGGAAATGTTATGAACAAGAAATCAAAATTTACCCAAATGATGCTCGGCATTAGTACAATGGCTTTATCATTTGGAAGTATTCAAACACAAGTATTAGCGGAAGAAAAAACACCTTATAATGTGTTACAAAAGAAACCAATTGGGATCGAAACTTCACCAGATGAAATTGCTCATTCTACAAAAGCAGACGAAACGTTGTCTTATGAAGAACGTTTAAAAGTGAGTGATTTTTCAAAACGTCCAGCTTCGGTCGTGAAACGAACAGCGGCAAAACAATTTCAGCAAAAGTATTCTGTGGCAGAGCTGAATAGAATGAGTGATGACGAATTAATTGACACATTAGCAAATGTGAGTTGGGATCAAATCACAGATTTATCTCAATTTAATGAAGAAACAAAATTGTTTTATCAAAAAAAGGAGCGAATACAGGCTATTATTGATGAATTAGGGCGCCGTGGAAGCTCATTTACAAAAGATGATACAAAAGGAATTGAGACGTTTGTTGAAGTATTACGTTGCGGTTTTTATTTAGGCTTTAATAATAAAGAGTTAAGCTATTTAAATGAGCGAAGCTTTCATGATAAATGTTTACCCGCATTAAAAGCAATTGCAAACAATCCGAACTTTAAACTTGGTACAGATAAACAGGATGCAGTGATATCTGCATACGGTAAATTAATTAGTAACGCTTCTTGTGATGCTGAAACAGTTCAATATGCAGGGGATATATTAAAACAATATAACGATAATATTTCTACATATATAAGTGACTCGAAGAAAGGGCAAGCCGTGTATGATCTCATAAAAGAGATTGATAATGATATACAGTCTTACTTGTTTGATACACGTAAAAAAGCGGATGAAACAATATGGTATGGGAAAATTGATGGTTTCATAAATGAAATCAGTCGCATGGCTCTTCTGAATCATGTAACACCAGAAAATAGCTGGTTAATTAATAATGGTATTTATTATGCTGGTCGTTTAGGGAAATTCCATAGTAATCCAAATAAGCCTTTAGAAGTAATTACACAAGCAATGCATATGTACCCTCGTTTAAGTGAAGCTTATTTTGCTGCGGCAGAGCAAATTTCAACAAACTATGGTGGAAAAGATTATAACGGAAATACAGTAGATTTAAAGAAAATCCGTGAAGAAGGCAGGCAGCAATACTTACCAAAAACATATACATTCGATGATGGTTCTATCGTATTTAAAACAGGAGATAAAGTAACAGAAGAAAAGGTGAAGAGACTATATTGGGCTGCTAAAGAAGTGAAGGCACAATATCATCGTGTAATTGGAAGTGATGCAGCGTTAGAATCAGGTAAAGCTGATGATGTACTGACAATAGTCATTTATAATAATCCAGATGAATATAAACGAAATAGCCAACTATATGGATATGACACAAATAATGGTGGAATTTATATTGAAAACATCGGAACGTTCTTTACATTTGAACGTACGCCGCAGCAAAGTAGATATTCTTTAGAAGAATTGTTCCGTCATGAATTTACACACTATTTACAGGGAAGATACGAAGTTCGAGGATCATGGGGACAAGGAGAAATGTATCGAAATGAACGTTTGACTTGGTTTGAGGAAGGAAATGCAGAATTTTTTGCGGGATCTACTCGTACGAATAATGTTGTTCCGCGCCAAAGTGTCATTAGCGGATTATCATCTGATCCTGCACAGCGTTATACAGCAGAACGAACATTATTTTCGAAATATGGATCATGGGATTTTTATAATTATTCTTTTGCACTGCAGTCTTACTTATATACTCATCAATTTGAAACGTTTGATAAGATTCAAGATTTAATTCGTGCAAATGATGTGAAGGGTTATGATGCATATCGCGAAGCTTTAAGTAAGGATCCAAATTTAAATAAAGGATACCAAGACTATATGAAGCAGTTAATTGATAATCAGGGTACATATAATACCCCGCAAGTATCAGATGATTATTTAGCCGACCATGCACCAAAGCCATTAGCTGATGTAAAGAAAGAAATTAAAGATGTGGCACACATAAAAGATGCAACAATGACAAAGCATAAGTCTCAATTTTTTGATACGTTTACATTAGAAGGAACATATACAGGCGGCGTAACAAAAGGAGAATCTGAGGATTGGAAAACGATGAGCAAGCAAATCAATCAATCTTTAGAACAGTTAGCACAAAAAGAATGGAGCGGCTATAAAACAGTTACAGCGTATTTTGTTAATCATCGTGTAAATGCGAAAAATCAATTTGAATACGATGTTGTATTCCATGGTGTTGCAACGGGAGAAGAAGAAAAACAGACGATTAAAGTGAATATGAATGGACCGTACAATGAAATAGTAAATGAAAAAGTTGAGTTTCATAGCGATGGTACAGAAAGCACAGGTGGAAAAATTGTTTCTTATCTTTGGGATTTTGGCGATGGTACAACAAGTACAGAAGCAAACCCTACTCATGTATATGGGAAAGAGGGAACATATAATGCAAAGCTAACGGTGAAAGATAATAAAGGAAAAGTAGGCCGAGGCCAAACAACGGTTACCGTAAAACAGGATGAGCCACCAGGTCATGGATTTGACAGTGCAAAGGCCATTCGTTTTAATAAGCTTTTCAAAGGAAATATGGATATGTCTAATATGGCGTATATGTATACGTTCAATGTCACATCTCCAAAAGAAGTAGATATTTCTGTTATAGATGAACAGTATATTGGAATAAAATGGGATGTGTTTCACGAATCAGATCTAGGAAATCCTGTCATTACGGGCCAAACGGATGGAAATAATATAAAAGGGAAACTTGAAGCGAAACCTGGGAAGTATTACTTAGTTGCATTTTTTGAAGAGGAAAATAGAAATGGAACATATTCATTATTAATAAAATAAATGTATTTCTGCGTGGTCTATTATATTTCCTTTAATTTCTTTTTTTATTACTCAATCTATTCAAGAAACAAAGGCATAGTACATATAATGTACTTTAACGTTTCAACATATAGAGCACTATGGAAATGTTGCCTAAAGGAAGTTTTTAATATATACGGGATAGTAGTGCAAACTCCCTCCTATCATTTTTCATATCATATTATGAAAAATGATAGGAGGTTTATTCATTTGAGAAATAATTTCAATGAAAACAATGCCCAGCTTTCACCGCCTTGGAACACATATTTTAATGAAATTAAATTTTCTATCGGGGTAGATCCAGAGGTAACAGTTGGACCACTTATTCCTGCTGGCAACGGTTATATTATTCTCATAACAGTAACAGGAAATGAAAAAGCGAGAGCACTTGCAACACTTCTTAAGCCTACAATGAATTTTGGAAATGTGAATGTGAACATTTTTATTTCAAATAGAGAAGGACAACTCGTTTCTTCGTTCCCATGTCCGTTAGATGCGTTTGAAATTGCACATTTAGTTCGAGTGGCATTAAAAGGAAATCCATATTTTGTGGAAGTAGTTGCACAGCCCCAATTACCGGGTGGAAAGAATTTGGTGTATCCTGTGTTTAAGCCAGAGGTCATTCAGTTTTTCAATGATGATATTTCGAACTTATGCAATACGTTTGTAGCAGTGGCGGCGAATGTATTTAAAGATGTAATGAAAGGTGCAGTATGCGGCGTGCCACTCTTATTTTCTACAGGTTGTAATGAAACAAGTGTAGCTAGTAAAGCAAAAGCGGATGTTGAGGTAAAAAATAAAGGTACCTTACCACGTCTTTTTTATAAATGAAAAGAATATCTGAAAGCAACCAAATGCATGATGAATTTGGTTGCTTTCTATAGTTAATACCACCATTTCTCCTGCGGCAGCAAGACAACATTTACATTAAAGTTTTGCGAAAACCAATCATACATGAGCGTCTTTTTAACTAAAAACTCAGATGCTGAGTGGGAAACACCAATGAGTGACATATTTGTATGTGGTATGTACTCTTTCATGATGGCATATTTCTTTTTGCCGTAGTCGTTATCAATATGACAATGTACTTCCCCGGTAATATAAGCCTGCGCGCCTTTTTCCTCAGCTTCTTGCATCATGCTTACTTTATCACCGCAGCCAGCGATGATTGCGATTTTCGAAATATGAGAATGCGTTTTTCCTTCGAAATCTACATATGGAATGTCAAAAATCTGTTTTGCTTTTTCGATTAGTTCATTTGTATTGGTTGGAGCAATTTCACAAATCAATCCATCGCCTTCAGCAAATGTTTCAATTACTGATGCGTGCAGTGCTTTAGCGATGGCAATACTTGTTCCATATGTTTGATGACGGTCCATTGGTGCATGACATGTGTACACGGATAATCCTTTTTCTTTTATTGCTCGTAAATAATGCCCTGGAATAGGAATGAATCCGCGCCCTGGTAAGCCTTGCGGATCGCCGCATTCCATAACAAGCGGATGATGCATGAATAGTAAGTCTCCAGCTGTTCCTTCAGTAAGAAACCGATCAAGCACTTCGTCAGTTGGAAAAACAGCTAAAAAGACGTTGCGAACAACATCTGCTCCTTTTATCATAAGACCATTAAAGTATGTCACGAAATCATCTTCAAAGAACTCTTGCCAAGGAAACGAAATTGAGTCATAAGCAGCTGGGAGGAAACGGCTAAACCCAGGGTCTATTCCGTATTGATGCACAGAAAATAATGAATGTAATTGATGCTCTATCTCTTGTAGTTTTGTCATAAAGAAAACCTCCTTTGGAAAAATATATCAATTTAATTATATAGTTGAATGAATTTTCTGTATACAGAAATCGAACCAATTTATAAAAAAGAATGCTACAATAGGATAATCGTGATAGATGTAGGAGGAAAAATAATGAATGTTACAGTGACGGACGCAGCATATGCAAAAATAAAAGAGATGATTCCAAGTGAGGCAAATTATATAAAATTATTTTACGATACAGAAGGATGCGGCTGTGTGATGAGTGGAATTATTGACTTAGTCGCTGTGTCTGAAAAAGATGAGCGCGATGTAGACATTTCATCAAACAAGTTTCAGTTTATTGCCGATCGAACGAAGCTTGTTTTTATGGATGATAATTTGACTGTTGATTTTTCTGAATCGGGAGGAACTTTTCAATTAAAAAGCCCGAGTCAATATTATAATCCGAATATGAAGTTACATGTTCGGGTGTAAGGAATGGGAAAGAAGAAAACAGATTTTAGGGGTCACCATACATCACCATTAACTTAAGAAATGGATACTTCTCAAAACGAAAAAATAAGCCGTTTTCTGTCAAAAATACACGGAGTTTTCATCTTGGGGGTATTTGTTTTTGTTAACTTGATGGGCATGTATGGGGACCCCTTGTTGGGAAACTTTGTTTCGGGATTTGTCGCTCTCTTTTCAAATTTGATTACACGTGCAACCGAACCTTACCTCTTATCCCATGAGACTTCGGATGCTGTCTTTTCTAAAGTGCATTCTAATGTCTCTAATTTTGTAAGTCCATATTTTCTATTTAGTGCTTGCAATATTAACCAGTTTGCTACATGAATATTATTACTTAAAAATGGCCCATGTAAATACGTACCTATCAGATTTTTGTACAGAAGGCCTTCCTTTTTTTCTGTTACATTATTCCCATATCCCTGTAGAACTTGACCGAGACATTCAAAAGAATGGAATGTTTGGCCACTATGGTTTTCAAAACCCGTTATTCTTCCGAATTTTTCAGATTGTACTCTTACATTCCCTACTAATCGATTCATTGAGCCCGTGTTCTTACATGATGTATAAAATGGTAATACTCCTAGGCCTTGTATGATATCACTGTTTGCAGTTTCATAATAATCTCCTAATAGCTGATATCCTCCACAAATACAAAGTGCTGCTAAACCATCCTCTATTGCTGCCTTCAATTCTTTTCGAATTGAAAGCAATTGTTCTTGAACTATTTGTTGTTCGCTGTCACTACCTCCCCCAATAAAGATTAAATCAGCCTGAGATACAGGATAATCTTTTACTTGTTCCACATAATGAATATCGGCTTCTATTCCTCTCCATTCTAATTGCTTTTGTAGAATGGTTACATTCCCACGATCGCCATATAAATTAAGAGTATTAGGAAAGTAATGGTAGATAATCAATTTTTTCATAGTACCTCCAGATGTTAAAAACGTAATCGGGCCTTATTATAAATTCTAAGGTAAGTACCCAATTTATATCGTTATTTTTAGGATCAACTCTATATTCTGTGTATTTGCAATCTATATACGCTCAGTTAAATTATTAAACTAACGTATATAGATACCATCTTATTTATGAAGAGGACAGCGTTCCTTTCGTGCTTAAAAATTGCCGGGCAGTATTTAACCCGGTGTAATTACTAATTACGGACGTTTCATTCCCTGCTGCAATGCTATTCTGTATGGCAGCAGAAATATTTGGGATAACCTTTATCCTATTCACAGAAATCCCCGCATATTTTAAACGCACTGCAAGATCATAGGCACGTGTTCCTGCACAAATTATATGGTTTACATTGGAGTTTGCTAATAGTTCATAATCTACATCCCAAATCCAAGAGATATCTTTCCCATCAGCAATCAAGTCATTTAAAATAAAAACATATTGTGTTATGTTTTTATTTTGTATGCAATAATCTATCGTACAGTTCATCCCCTGTGGATTTTTAGCTAAGTTTAGATGGTATATATTTTTCGCAATGAGAAACTGTTGCATACGCCCATTGCTTGGGTGATATTCTCTTAATCCTTTGTAAATTTGTTCATAACTAAAACCTAAAAATTCTCCAGTTTTTATAGCCGTTAGCATATTATATGCATTGTATTCACCCTTCAAGTTGGAAGTATAGGATTGATTTTGTATAGTAATCGTTAAGTTGTTTTGTGATTGAATTGAAGTAACCTCCAAATCTAATACGGGACTACTCATGGAGCAGGAACAATAATATTTTCCAAGGTGTCCATAGTGAGTATATATATATTTCAATAGACGGCCACAACAACAATAGACGGCATCTCTAATATTACTTTTATGAAAATCCCCTACATTTTTCTTTAAACCAAAATACATGGTTTTATTCTTTTGTTTAGTAAAATGTCTACTATATGGATCATCACCATTTAATAGCAAGTAAGCATCGCTAGAATGAATAGCAGTTTGTACTTTTGAAATCAGCGTGTTGATTTCCCCATAACGATCCAGCTGATCTCGAAAGATATTTGTTATAACGATCAATTGAGGCTGTATTTGTTTCAAAACTTCAGTCATTGTCAATTCATCGACTTCGAGAACTGCTATCTTCACACCTTGTATTTTCCCTCGTATATTACTTTTTTTTATAAAAGCAGAAGTAATTCCCTCTAATAAGTTAGATCCTTCTATATTACTGATATATTCACTGTTATTGGACTTGAAAATGGAAGAAACTAAATTACAAGTTGTTGTTTTTCCATTTGTACCAGTAACTAAAACCACAGTTTCCACCTGTACCGCTAATTTTTGTAATGCATTCTTATATAAGTAATTCGTAATTTTCCCTGGAATGTTAGATCCATTAAAACCAAATTTTTTACTACTATATCCTGCTAACTTTCCAACTATTAATCCTATATAAAATAACACTATTAATCGCCGTCCTTACTTGTCTCCTTCTAATTATTAAAAAAGACACTATTAAAATTATTAAAACATTCTATCAAATTTCCAGTGTTATAAGTTTCCTTTACACCTCAAGTGAGCCAAAGTTCTTGTTCTTTTTTATAATCTATTATAGTTCTCGTACCAGAACCTTTAATTTTATTACAAAATTAATATTTATCTATTGTAGCCCAAAGAGAAGAAGCTCTAATAAATTCTTTATTTTGATACTTCTTTAACTCATCAGAAGTACCAGTTGCCACAGCTCCAACAATCTTCACCTTTTCTGAATCTAATTTAGGATTATCTTTTTTTAATCGTGTTAATACTTTTTTTGTTTTATCAGCATAGTTTCCATAAAAATCAGGAGATTGCCAGTCGTTTTCTGAATTATACGGATAACCATATATGTTTCCAATATGAAAAAATTCTCTTTCTTCTCCTTTAAGTTCCTGCTGATTCATACTATGTATCTCTTTATCAGGTTCTGTTTCAACCCAAAGCCATTCTGTATTTTGTTTATCTAATAATTTTTGAACTTCACTAAATGAATAAGATCGATCAAAAGATAGTGCATACTCAACATATTTATTCGCTCCTATTTCATCAAGTAAGTATAAATCATTAGGAACTTGCCGATTTTTTAAATGTTGACAGAACTACTATCTATCGCACATTAAAACGAAATGGTTATTAGGAAAATTATTCATAACAAGTGCTATCTATGCATCTGGTTTTCAAAGAATATTTGGCCATAAAAAACTGTACCTCCAATTGTTAGTTATGTCTAAGAATTAGAGGTACAGTTTTTTATCTATTTACACACATACAGCCGTACCACTTACCGCAACCATTAACATTCCGTCGCGAACCACTTCGTAGTCTACATCGATACCAACGATTGCATTGGCTCCTTTTTGCGTTGCAAGTTGTTTCATTTCTTCCATCGCAATGTCACGAGCTTCTTTTAATTTACTTTCATATGCACCAGAACGGCCACCTACAACATCACGAACAGAAGCGAAGATGTCACGTACGATATTTGCACCCATAATTGCTTCACCGTTTACGATATCTACATACTCGATAATTTCTTTACCTTGAATAGTATTAGTTGTTGTTACGATCATTATTAACACGCTCTCTCTAAAAAATTTATTGTTATTTCTGATGTTCTTATTATTACATGGAAACAGTAAAGTAACTATCTACTAACCTTACATAAAGGTGACATTTCTGTAAGGTTAGTAAAACAAACAAGCTATCTACAAAAGCCGTTCATGAAATTACAAAAAAATAAGATTTCTGGTGAACCTCTCAATATTGTTAACAAATTTTAATCTCTTTAATGCACTAACACAGAGAGTGTTACTTCTGCTTCTCTACAGTTATTTATAGGAATATAGCTCGTTTTCTTTGTTTTGAGAACACTAACTGCTTTAATTATAAGATGATGTAACCCCCTTACCGTAAATCATTAAACTCTACTATTATAAAAAGATAAAACCTGTACATAATTAATTTCATTGGCTGGCTATATTTCGGATTAAAAAAGATTCGTAATCCGATCCCATTTTATACGACTGATTTTGTTTCGCTCTTACGATAGTGAGAATCCCTTTAATTGTGTATTTCCCCTAGCTCTCCATATTTGCCTCTTACCTAAAATCAAAGAAAGATTTTTGTAACATTTACGAAAGGCTTTTCTAATAGTTGTGAAAGTAATTTGAAAGATATTGAAAGTAAGATAAGCTTATCGCAATTATATATGCGAACTACCTTATAAACTGTATGTGTTATTTTTATCAGTTTATGGTTTGTAAAGTCAGAGAAAACGTTACTTGTAAAAGAAAATATATCAAAATAAGAAAGCAGAGTAGATCTGCTTTCTTATTTCTTGATTTTCGGTAAGAAAATAAGATACAAAATCGCTATGACAAATGGAATCCAGTTAAGAAAAGGAAAGTGGAAATAAGTGACGAGAATCATACCGGTGAGAAGAACGCTGAGGACGGCATAGAAAACACTATGTCGAGGTGTATACCAATATAATGTTAAGCCGACAAGAGCAGGAATAATGAAATGAATAAGAGCAATCAGAAAGAAGAGCAATGGAAGTCCCTCCTTTATTGTGAACTTACTATATCATATCCATATTTTGTTAGAATGATATCTTCTTTTATAAAAAATGTTTGAAAAAACGACACAATTCGACTCGTTATGTACAGAAGAAGTTTTGTATAATGTTATTTCTTAAACGTATTTTAATAATATAAACACTATCTTAATAGTTATAACTATGTAAATCCATTTTGACTTTTCGACATAAGTGATCTGCTTTTATATTGTACGTGGCAGGAAAAGGCCCTGACCGCTTCTATGCATGGCCAGGTGCTCTCGCCCATCTAAAAAAGTGGTTTTTATGTTTTTCAATTTGGATGAAGTTGATATAGAGATTTTGCAGTAGAGGAGCCAGAACATGATTAGCTTGTCGTTACAAACATTTAAAGTACAAACGTATTATATTTTAGCACTTATGCTGCTAGGCTGGGGGTTTACTCCTTTTTCTCCGCATTTTTTAGGAATCGGTCTCGGTTTTCTAGTGAGCACATATTGTGTTTGGATTTTAGGACGCCGCATTGAAAAAATCGGAGAGAGTATAGTGAACAAAAGTAAGTCACCAACTCTTGGTATGATAAACAGATTTGCAGCAGCGATACTTGGGGCCATTATTATGTACGAAATTGAGCATCATATGGTGATGTGGGCATTTGCTGTTGGGATTATGGGTGGATATATATTAATTGTGATTAATTTAGCATATTACAGTATGAAAGATACGAAGAAATAGGAAAGAGGCTTACGAGATTACTCGTAAGCCTCTTTTTATATGTAAGTATGTGCATTACAAGAAAACGTGGGCTTTGTCGGTGAGTACTTGTTTTCTTGCAATAACAACATACTTATTCACATGATTTAGGATATTTCACAGTAAAGTCAGGTTAAGCGATTGGACCGCCAAGTTTTACAATTGTTTCAGAAACAGTATCAAATTTCTTGAAGTTTTCTTTGAACTTATTTGCAAGTTCAGTTGCTTTTACTTTATAAGCTTCTTTATCAGCCCATGTTTGTTCTGGCATTAATACTTCATCAGGTACACCAGGAACATGAAGCGGTACTTCAAGACCAAAGATATCATGTTTTACTGTTTCAGTGTTATCAAGCTCGCCGTTTAATGCAGCTTGCACCATTGCGCGTGTATGACCTAAGTTCATACGTTTTCCAACGCCGTATTCGCCGCCAGTCCAGCCAGTGTTCACTAAGAATACTTTTGCGCCATGCTTCTCGATTTTTTCACCAAGCATTTCTGCGTAGCGAGATGCATCAAGCGGTAAGAATGGAGAACCGAAGCATGTTGAGAATGTTGCTTGCGGTGAAGTAATACCGCGCTCAGTTCCTGCTAGTTTACTAGTGTAACCGCTTAAGAAATGATACATAGCTTGCTCTTTCGTTAATTTACTGATTGGAGGCAATACGCCGAATGCATCAGCAGTTAAGAAAATAATTGTATTTGGATGACCTGCAACGCTTGGTAATACGATGTTATCAATTGCATCAATTGGATAAGCTGCACGTGTATTTTCTGTTAATGTTGTGTCATCGTAATCTGCAATGCGTGTCTGATTATCAAGCACAACGTTTTCTAAAACAGAACCGAATTTAATTGCATCAAAGATTTGTGGTTCTTTCTCATAAGATAAGTTCACACATTTTGCATAGCAACCGCCTTCAATATTAAATACACCGTTATCAGACCAGCCGTGCTCGTCATCACCAATTAATTTGCGGTTCGGATCAGCAGATAATGTTGTTTTCCCTGTTCCAGATAAACCGAAGAATAAAGCAACATCGCCTTCTTCGCCTACGTTTGCAGAGCAGTGCATAGAGAAAATGTCTTGCTCTGGAAGTAAGTAGTTCATGATAGAGAAGATTGATTTTTTCATTTCACCAGCGTATTCTGTACCGCCGATTAACACGATACGCTTTTCAAAAGAAACGATAATAAATGTTTCTGAATTTGTACCGTCAACTGCTGGATCTGCTTTAAAGTTTGGTGCAGATACAATTGTGAATTGTGCATCATGATTTTCTAATTCTTCCTCAGTTGGACGAATGAATAATTGATGCGCAAATAAGTTATGCCAAGCGTATTCATTAATAACTTGAATAGGAAGACGGTAGTTGCGGTCTGCTCCTGCAAATCCTTTGAATACGAATAGTTCTTCTTTTTCTTTTAAGTATTCTAGTACTTTTGTATATAATTTATTGAAATGTTCTTCAGAAATTGGTTGGTTAACAGATCCCCAAGCAATTTTGTCCGTAACAGATGCTTCGTCTACAATAAATTTATCTTTCGGAGAACGTCCTGTATATTTTCCTGTTGAAACAGAAACAGCGCCAGTAGAAGATAATTGACCTTCTTTTCTCATTAATACTTTTTCCGTTAATTGAGGAACGCTCAATTGAACCTGTGCATTGATTCCGTTCAATAGTTCATGTAATCCAATTTGGACATTCGCAGTACTCATATTTATATACCATCCTTTATTTAATTTATGAATATTCATCGTAATCCCCATCAAAAGTATAACACAATCATATAAATAATGTATACTATTTATTTATTTTTGTTTGTGTTATTATATTAATTTTTTCCATAAATTTCTACCGCAAAAAACTTATAGGAATATGTGTATATGGATTGACAAATGAAAGTCATTTCTTTAGTATAGTTGAGGACGGATACTCTCTTATCCCGAGCTGGCGGAGGGACAGGCCCGATGAAGCCCGGCAACCTCACTTGTATGCAAGGCAAGCAAGTGAATAGGTGCTTAAACCTGTGCGAGGCTAATGGTCTCGAACGATAAGAGCGAAGGGCAAAAAGCAGTATGCAAGTAGCAAATACAACCTTTCCTCTATTAGGGAAAGGTTTTTCTTTTGCACTTGTATGTGGGAAAATACATGAATGTCGCAGTTTGTGGCAAATTAAGGATGAGTTCCGTACAATATATACAATTACTGTAGGGAGGTTTACCACATGACAAAAAAACGTCATCTGTTCACATCTGAATCTGTAACTGAAGGACATCCAGATAAAATTTGTGACCAAATTTCTGATTCTATTTTAGATGCAATCTTAGCAAAAGATGCAAACGCACGTGTAGCTTGTGAAACAACTGTAACAACTGGTTTAGTATTGGTAGCGGGGGAGATTACAACTTCTACTTATGTAGATATTCCAAAAATCGTTCGCGAAACAATTCAAGGAATCGGTTATACTCGTGCAAAATACGGATTCGATGCAGAAACTTGTGCAGTTTTAACATCTATCGATGAGCAATCTGCTGACATCGCAATGGGTGTTGACCAAGCGTTAGAAGCACGCGAAGGTCAAATGACTGACGAAGAGATTGAAGCAATCGGTGCTGGAGACCAAGGTTTAATGTTTGGTTTCGCATGTAATGAAACAAAAGAATTAATGCCACTTCCAATCTCACTAGCTCACAAATTAGCTCGTCGTTTAACGGAAGTTCGTAAGGATGATACATTACCATACTTACGTCCAGACGGTAAAACACAAGTAACAGTTGAGTATGATGAAAATGGTAAACCAGTTCGCGTCGATACAATCGTAATTTCTACGCAACATCACCCAGAAATTGCTTGGGAACAAATCGATCGCAACTTAAAAGAATTTGTAATTAAACCAGTTGTACCAGCTGAATTAATCGATGAAGAAACAAAATTCTTCATTAACCCAACTGGCCGCTTCGTTATTGGTGGACCACAAGGGGATGCTGGTTTAACAGGTCGTAAAATTATCGTAGATACTTACGGCGGATATGCTCGTCACGGTGGCGGTGCATTCTCTGGTAAGGATGCGACAAAAGTTGACCGCTCTGCAGCATACGCAGCTCGTTACGTTGCGAAAAACATCGTAGCAGCAGGACTTGCTGACAAAGCAGAAGTACAACTTGCATACGCAATCGGCGTAGCACAACCAGTATCTATCTCTGTTGATACATTCGGCACTGGTAAAGTATCTGAAGAAGTACTAGTAGAACTAGTTCGCAACAACTTCGATCTTCGCCCAGCTGGTATCATCAAAATGTTAGACTTACGTCGCCCAATTTACAAACAAACAGCAGCTTACGGTCACTTCGGACGTACTGATGTAGATCTTTCATGGGAACGTACAGACAAAGCTGAAACTTTAAAAGAGCAAGCTGGTCTATAATATAGGAAGAAACACGGAGCTGAGCAAATTTTGCTCAGCTTTTTCTATTTTTGTTGTGATTTAGTGGTTAGATTTGTGCCGAACGTTGTCGAAGGTTCTTTATCCCGCATTAACGGGCAGTAAACGCTAGGGAAGAACAAGGAAGAAAACTGCCTGTAAAAGCCCGATTGGTTCAACTAACCATCAGTGAGAAAAGCGTCACTGATGGAAGTTTCACTTTATCCCGTGTCGAATCGCCGATAAAATTTGTAGCCTCTTAGTTATGTTCCTGTCTTTCTAATTTCCCGACGCAAGAAGTGCAATATACCTCGCCGCCGAGTTCAATATGTTTTTGCATATTTGTCATCCCGCTTGGCGGATATTGCATGTAAATCCAAGCTCGTTCATGTACCGCAATTTCCTTTCCACATGATGTACACGTAGTTGATTTTTTACCAAACATAATTAGTCCCCTTTATGATAACGAATTTTTCCTGCACAAAAAGCTGAACAGAGTAAAAAGAGTGTACCAAATCCCCAGCCGCCTATCGCTGCATACGGTACAGCGTCTTTTAGTGCCATACCAGCGCTAATGGAAGCTACGAAAAGCAAAATGAATAACGTTGTTAATTTTTTCATTGTTTCCATGCTAAGCCCCTCCTTTAGAAATCCTTTATTTAAATTATAAGGTAAATTATAGAAAAGAAGTGTGACAGGTTTTACATTTTTTTTCGGCTGTATCGTGTATGATAAAATTTAGATAGGTTTATGAATGAGGAGGAAAGAAGAATGAGCGTCACTGAACATAAAAAACAAGCACCTGTACAAGTTCGTTGTAAAATCATCACGATTTCAGATACGCGAACAGAAGAAACAGATAAAAGTGGACAATTATTAAAAGAGTTATTAATAGAAGCAAATCATCAAGTAACAGCGTATGAAATTGTGAAAGATGATAAGGAAAGCATTCAGCAAGCGGTCTTATCTGGATATCAACAAGAGGATGTTGACGTTGTATTAACCAATGGAGGAACAGGCATTACAAAGCGTGACGTGACAATTGAAGCTGTTTCTCCATTATTAGATAAGGAAATCGTTGGTTTTGGTGAGTTATTTCGAACGATTAGTTATTTAGAAGATATCGGCAGCGCGGCAATGTTAAGTAGAGCGATTGGCGGGACAATCGGTAGAAAAGTTGTCTTTTCGATGCCAGGATCAACGGGTGCAGTGCGTCTGGCGATGAAGAAATTGATTTTACCAGAGCTTGGCCATATTACATTTGAGCTGCATCGCCAATGAAATTAGCAGGAATTGTACTAGCGGGCGGAAGGTCAAGTCGATTTGGAGAACCGAAAGCATTAGCAATTTGGCAAGGAAAAACATTCATTGAGCATAGTATAGAAGCATTAAAAGAAGTTGTTACTGACATTGTTGTGATTAGCCATCCAAGCATTACAAATGAACTTTTACATATATTGAATGTTCCTGTTATAGAAGATATCGAATTATACAAAGGAAACGGCCCGCTTGCTGGTTTAGTAACAGGTATGGAATTTGCAAGCGCAGATTGGTACATCGTTGCACCGTGCGACACACCAAATGTTTCGAAAGAGTGGGCAATCGAATTAATAAAACGAGCGGATGAAACATATGAGGCAATTGTTCCGCTCGCTGAAGGACGGAAACAACCACTTTTAGCGCTATACCATTATAAGATAAAAGAGAAAATAGAAAGATTATTAAAGGAAGAAAAAAGAAGCATGCAAGGGCTACTAACGCAGTGTAACGTGCAGTATGTAACGGTGGAAGAAGCTGATGTATTTGTAAATATGAACACAAAAGAAGAGTACAACGAATTACAGAAGAAAAAGAACTGAGACTCTTTTTCTTTTTTGTGAAAATGCTGAAAATTATTATTTTTCTGGTAAAATAAGTGAAGAGCACTTTTGATATTATGGTATAAAGTTTTTATTAGAAGAATGCTGAAAATAAGGAGCATAAATAATGGAAAGTGAATTGCTAAACATATTTGATGAACAGAGAAATCCAGTCGGCGTTGCAACGCGTGAAGAAGTGCATAAAATAGGGCATTGGCATGAAACATTTCATTGCTGGTTTATAAGTAGGGAAGATGGAGTAGATTATATTCATCTGCAAATTCGTAGTCATACAAAAAAGGATTATCCGAATTTGTTAGACATTACCGCGGCGGGACATATATTAGCTCATGAAACTGCGTATGATGGAATACGCGAAGTGCAAGAAGAAGTGGGGATTGAAGTCTCGTTTGATGAACTTATATCATTAGGCATTATCAATTATTGCGTTACAATGGAAGACTTTATTGATAAAGAATTAGCTCACGTTTTTTTATATGAAATGAAAGGCGCAATGGACGACTATACACTGCAAGTAGAAGAAGTGTCAGGTATTGTAAAAATTGACTTTAATCATTTTTCTGAACTGTGGTTAGGAGACAGAAATGAAGTTACAGTAGAAGGATTCGAAATGAATGAAGCAGGAGAAAAAGTTTCTATTCATAAAACGGTAGATAAGAGTCAGTTTGTGTCGCATGAGCTTTCGTATTATGAGAGCATTATTATGTTGATGAGGGAGAATCTGAAGTTATAGTGAGTGTTCTGTATTTATAAATCTTCTAAAAATATAGGATTAAATTAGTAAAAGCACTCATATTCGAGTGCTTTTACTTTTGGTTTTAAACTTTGTATGTGGTATGAAAAGGCTCTGACCGTTTCATAAATATTATTTAAATCATCAATCCCATAATAAGAGTATTATAATATACACCATTTATATATGTATCTTGTTCTAATAATCCTTCTTCTTTAAAGCCAACATTCTTATAAAGTTCAATTGCTCGATCATTGTCTCCTCGAGTTACAAGATGTATTTTTTTAGTTGTGCCATTTCCCCTTGCCCATTCAATCAGTTCTTCCATCAATTTTTTACCTAAGCCAAATCCGCAGTGTTTTTCTGCAATTACAATTCCAAGCGTTCCGACATGTTTCGTTCGCGCTTTTTGACTGGAGGTAATAGATGCGATACTGATGATCTCATCATCCATTGTTGCTAGTAATATAATTGAATTATGCTCTGCTTTAGTCGATTTTATGAAGTTTTCATAATCAGGTAAAGACATACTGAACTCATTTTTTCCGAACGAAAGGAAATCGGTCTCTCCGCCGACTATATTATAAAATTTGATCATAGCCTGAGCGTCATCTTGTGTAGCTTCTCTAATTATCACTTCTTTTCCGTTCTTTAAACACATTTTTTTCATATTTCTCAACTTCTTTCAATGGAAATTTTTTGATATATAATTGGCGGCTATACAGAATAAAACATGACCCGTAATCGTATTCTTCTTTTGTTTTAAACCTTGCATGTGGCAGAAAAAGGTCCTGACCGCTACTATGCATGGCCAAATGCTCTCGCCTGCTTAAAAAGAAAGGGGTTTTTGTGTCGAGTTTTTAACTTATACATAGTTATGTTCATCATAATATTAATGGTTGAAATTTTATAGTTTTAATTTTTGTAAATGGTTAGTGAACGAAAAAAAGCGAAGAATCTTTATGATTCTCCGCTTTTTTGAAATAGAATACTAGGGTATATTGCTATATATGAGGTAATTTCACTCACTATATATTATAACACCGTAAACCACCTAAATTTTATGCAATATTGCATATCCTGTTTTTTGGATTTTGCTAGTTTGTCCCGCTATTCGTGGGCAGTAATACTCCCACCTCAAAATTCAGCAAAGGCATTGTCCAGTTCCAGTG
>NZ_JBALLY010000081.1:19074-22574 GCF_036963045.1 Bacillus sp. JJ864
TTTCTTTGTTGTCCAGCTCCAGCGGCTAGAATCTCCGGCCGTTTCGCCCCCTTGGACGAGGCAAAAAGCGCCTCTCTGTCAGGGGCTCCAACGTCCTGCGATTCTGGCGAGCCGCTTCCGCTTTTCTAAAGAAGTTAGGTGGGAGATAAACTGCCCGTAAAAGCCCGATTGGTTTAACTAATAATCAGTGGGTGGGATGAAGAACCCCCCACTGATTAAAGTTTCACTTTATTATTTACGCTAGGAAACACATATAAAGTTTCTGATTTGTGAATAGCGATAGCTTACTTTGCGGCGACGGCCTGCTTTCCATGTATATCCGGATACTCCATGTGTTCTTACTTCAGTCGGATAAAACCAAAAGTCCCTCCCAAAAGGGCCTTGTCCTCTTAACCCAATAAATCCCCATCTCCCTAAACAATTACACAGCGCTGATCGTATTGAACCCATTTGTGCAGGAGCAGAAAATGTAGATGGTGCTGATGGTGGTTGTGCGGGTGGTGCTGATGTTGGCGCATCTTCAGCATCGTCGGGACGATATACATCATCATCGATTTCTCTCATGTCCCCTAAGGATTGATAATTAGGATTTTGCGGATAATACTGTGGTTGATGATAATTTGGATGCGGAAAATACATTGGTTGATTATTCATGAAAACATCACCTCATCTTTTTTTATTCACATTTACAATATTAGTATGTAGTGTGCTCCCTATATGAAGCTTATTCGTAGCCTAAAAATGCCTTTATCTTCTTTTTGAAAAATTCATAAAATATTCATAAAATGTTGGGGAATAATATGAAATATTACATATTCAGTTATTTGGATTTAATAATATGTTATTTTATTTTAATGATATACAGATATGGGGGAGAATTATGAAAAAGAAAATGAATCAAATTATGCTTGGAATTAGTACAATGGCCTTGTCTTTAGGTGCGTTGCAAGCTGAAGTATCAGCGGAAGAAAAAGTACCTTACAATGTACTGCAAATGAAACCAGCAGGGATAGAAAAGCCAAAAGATGCAGTTGCTCATTCCTCAAAGGCTGATGAAACATTATCATTTGAAGAACGTTTAAAAGTAGGAGATTTTTCACAGAAGCCAGCCCCCGCTAAGAAAAGTGTGAAAGCAAATCAGTCGCAGCAAAGCTATACTTTAGATGAGCTGAATAAAATGAGCGATGAGGAGTTAATTGATACACTAGCGAATATTCGCAGCGGACAAATTAAAGGTTTATTTCAGTTTAACGAAGAAACAAAAGCTTTCTATGGAAATAAAGAGCGTATGCAAGTAATTATGAATGGATTAGAGAAACGAGGAAGTACGTTTACAAAAAATGATACAAAAGGAATTGATACATTTACTGAAGTGCTCCGCTCCGCTTTTTATGTCGGAGCTTATAATGAGGAATTAAGTTATTTAAAAGAGAGAAGCTTCAAAGATAAATGTTTACCGGCATTAAAAGCAATTGCGAAGAATCCAAACTTTAAACTTGGTACAGCTGAGCAAGATTTGGTTGTAAATGCATACGGGGATTTAATGAGGAATGCTTCTAGTGACGTTGAAACGGTGCAATATGCAGCAAAAATTTTAAAACAGTATAATAATAACCTTTCTACATATGAAAATGACCGTAAGAAAGGAGAGGCTGTATACGCTTTGATGCAAGCTGTTGATGCTGATATAGATACTGATTGGATCCTTTCGGGTAAAGAGCCAAATGCGACAATGTGGTATGGGAAGATTGATAGTTTTATAAATGAAGTCAATAAAATGGCGCTTATAGGTAATGTGACGGATAAAAATGGTTGGCTCATTAATAACGGTATTTACTATGCAGGACGTTTAGGGAAATTTTATAGTAATCCGAAGAAAGGGTTAGACGTTGTTACGCAAGCAATGGGGATGTATCCATATTTAGGAGAGCAATATTTTGGTGCGGCACAGCAGATTGCTACAAATTACGGCGGAGTAGATGCCAACGGAAAAACAGTAAATTTAGATCAAATTAAAGAAGAGGGAAAGAAGAAATTTTTACCTAAAACGTATACATTTGATGACGGAGCAATTGTCTTTAAAACGGGAGATAAAGTGACAGAGGAAAAAATCCAAAGATTGTATTGGGCTGCGAAAGAAGTAAAAGCACAATATCACCGTGTAATCGGAAATGATAAAGCATTAGAACAAGGGAATGCGGATGATGTATTAACAATCGTGATTTATAATACGCCAGATGAATATAAATTTAACCAGCAATTGTACGGATATGAAACGGGTAATGGTGGTATTTATATCGAAAACGTAGGAACGTTCTTTACATATGAGCGTACGCCGCGGCAAAGTATTTATAGTTTAGAAGAATTGTTCCGTCATGAATTTACACACTATTTGCAAGGAAGATATGAAGTGCCTGGGTTATGGGGGCAAGGAGACTTTTATAAAGATGAACGTTTGACATGGTTTGAAGAAGGAAATGCCGAATTCTTTGCAGGATCGACGCGAACGAATAATGTAGTGCCGCGTAATAGTGTTATAAGGGGTTTAGCAAACGAACCAGCAGAACGCAATACAGCAGAACAAACATTACATGCAAAATACGGAACGTGGGATTTTTATAACTATTCCTTTGCATTACAGTCTTATCTGTATAATCACAAATTTGATACATTCGATAAAATACAAGATTTAATTCGTGCAAATGATGTGCAAGGTTATGATGCATACCGAGAGGCGTTAAGTAAAGATGCACAATTGAATAAAGAATATCAAACATATATGCAGCAATTAATTGATAATCAAGAAAAATTTACTGTGCCGCAAGTATCAGATGATTATTTAGTAAGTCATGCACAGAAGTCACTAACTGAAGTGAAGCAGGAAATTGCAGATGTTGCGAATGTAAAAGATGCAAAAATTACAAAGCATAAGTCTCAATTCTTTAATACATTTACAGTTGAAGGTACGTATACAGGCAATGCAACGAAAGGTGAATCTGAAGACTGGAAAACGATGAGTAAACAAGTGAACGAAGCATTAGAGAAGCTGTCACAAAAAGAATGGAGCGGTTATAAAACAGTAACAGCGTACTTTGTAAATTATCGTGTAAATAATGAAAATCAGTTCCAATATGATATTGTTTTCCACGGCATTGCAACAGATGAAGGCGAAAGTCAAGGAACGATTGTAAGGAGAAAAGATTCATATTCCGGGGAAGAAAATAACGCAATTCAGTTTAAGAGCGATAGTTCAAAAGCTGAAGATCGAAAAATCGTTTCTTACCTTTGGGATTTTGGAGATGGGGAAACAAGCACAGAAGCAAATCCTACTCATGCATATGAAAAAGAAGGAACGTATACGGCAACCGTAACAATGAAAGATGATCAAGGAAAAGAAAGTAAAGAACAAATGACAGTTAATGTAGAGCGAACAAGAGAAACATATTACGGGGAAGAAAATAGCGCAATTCAGTTTAAGAGCGATAGTTCAAAAGCTGAAG
>NZ_JBALLY010000081.1:22677-23051 GCF_036963045.1 Bacillus sp. JJ864
AAATGACAGTTAATGTAGATCGAATAGGAGGAACTGAAAAAGAACCAAATAATAATCCAGAACAAGCAAATGTAATTCCGTTTAATACGCTTCTCAAAGGTTCATTTAAGGATAAAGACTATAAAGATACTTATACGTTTAATGTGTCATCACCAAAAGAAATAGACATTTCTGTCATAAACGAATGTAAAATCAACATGACATGGGTGCTTTTTCATGAATCAGATATGAAAAGATACGTTGCAGGCGAAAGCTCTAATGAAAATATACTTAAAGGAAAGTTTACTGCAAAACCAGGGAAGTATTATTTATATGTGTATACACCTGGGGAAAATGGGACATATTCTGTTAAACTAAAATAAAGTGAAACTTCC
>NZ_JBALLY010000081.1:23151-51497 GCF_036963045.1 Bacillus sp. JJ864
AATCGGGCTTTTACGGGCAGTTGTCCCCCACCTATCTTCTTCGCTTCTCTCTAAATCTTGAGGTGGGGGGCTTACTGCCCGTTAATGCGGGATAAAGATAGAAATAGAGATACTTCTTCATAGAAAGAAGTATCTCTATTTTATTTAGTGAATCGTAACTTATGGAAATCGGGATATTGTAGAAGGAAATTTATGCGAGGAGCGCCAATTTTGTTATAAATAAACCCGCTAAAACTATTCATTAGCGGGTTTATTTATAATCTTGATAGTAGGGGATTTTTCTTTTAATACACGGATGAACTTCTCTTCTTCTTGTGGCACACAAACTGTTATTACATCAAATAAGCTATACATAATTTCTAATCGTTGTCTGGTCCATTTTTCTGAATGTAGTGGTTTTCCGTAGTATTTCATGTGTTGGATATCTTTAAAAGGAATTTCGGTGTTTGTAAAATAGTATTTAATAATAATGGATTCATCGGTGATTGTGTAAGTGGATGATCTATAAACAAATAAAAAATTGATTATGTTTAACAATGGCATACAACTTACATAAACATTATTGTCCTCTTGTATGAAAAACATTGTAATAAAAAAGAAAATGAGTACTAAAAGTATAAGCATATGAAAAGGATTTTGTTTTACTTTAAATTTCATATATATCCACCTCGGTATCTTCGGTACATAAAATAATTATAATACAATAATTATCATGCAAAATATGCATAATTGCATATTTTATCTTTTTTTAATGAGGTAAAATTTTTAATAGATTTTTATTTTTGTTATAAAAATAAAAATCTATTAATCATGGAAAGGTCTTGATCATATGCTAGGAATTAAAGTTACAAAAACAGACGAAGAATTAATGATTGAATGGCAACTAGCAAAAATTTGTATTCCTCTAAAGGAAATTATTGAGGTCATTGAAGATGACACTTACGGTGGAGAAGAAGCGAATGTAATTCGAATTGGAACGCCGTATGGGACAACGGATCGAATCCTGATTAAGACTAAAAAACATAATTATTTGTTATTTACTACAAATAAAACTTCAATTTTAAATGAAATACATTCATCTTAAAAATATTTCATTTTAATAGCCCTTGGGAAGCGTCCCAAGGGCTATAGTTTTTATGAAGGTAATTCCCACTTCCTGTATGAAATGATTATGTTTATAATATACGATTAGATATATGAGGGTGATTGGAAAGATAAAATAAAAATGAGATTACGCCAGCATTTCTGTCTTCTTCTATATAAAAAGTGGAATGAATTGATAGTAAGAAACAATACCGGCTATTGTCCCAAGACACATGCCGACAAGTACATCCGATGGATAGTGCAGGCCGAGATAAATACGAGAAATGCCGACGCAAATTGCAACGGGAAGTAGCAAGAATGTCATACGTGGTTCATATAATAGAAAAGGAATGATAACAGAAAAGATAGCAGTCGTGTGTCCAGATGGAAAAGAATGATCCACTAATGGATTCATTGGATACTTTGCATTATGAATAGTTAAATAAGGGCGTTTTCGAGGATAACACTTTTTAAAAATTTGCACGGGAATGTGACTAATTAAAAGAGAAATAGCGCTAGCAATTGCTACTCCTCGTAAAGATCCGTTTGTGAGAACAAGTAAGAATATAATAAGAGCGATTGTAAAAGTTGCACCGCCCATGTGAGTAATGGTGCGAAAAAAGATGTTTAATGCTTTACGGTCAAAATAGTGGTTAATTCCTTTGAAGATGTAGCACTCTATTTTATATAAGGAGCTGATGGATCTAGTTTTCATCAAACTTCTCCTCCTCACTACATATATTTGAAGTATCACTGTTATTTTAATAAGTTTTCATTGAGGGAATACTAAGATTCTGTAAAGAAAATGTAGAGTTTTACAAAGAAAAGGCTGCCATATAAGGTGGCAGCTAAAAATTTTATTTCGTTTGTAAACTTTTATAATATTGTCCTTTTTCGACGTATTGACGACGAATGCGAGCCATATCTTCACGGTCTTCTTCCGTTAGTTCGCGAATTACTTTGGCCGGGCGACCGAATGCAAGTGTATTTGGCGGGATTTTCTTTCCTTGTGGTACTAAACTGCCGGCACCAATAAATGCACCTTCACCAATTTCAGCTCCGTCTAAAATAATGGAACCCATACCGATTAAAGCATCTTTTTTCACTGTACAACTATGTAAAATGACTTGATGTCCAATTGTGACATCATCTTCTAGAATAAGTGGATACTTTGGACTTTGATGAAGTGTACATTGATCTTGTATATTAGTCCGGTCTCCGATAATCGTTGGAGAAACATCCCCGCGGATGACAGTGTTAAACCAAATGCTTGATTCTTCACCAATTGTAACGTCACCTGTAATTGTGACATAGTCAGCGATAAATGCACTATCAGCAATTTTCGGATTTTTGTCTTTGTAAGGATAAATCATATAAGTAACCTTCCTCTCCTAGAAACTAATATTAGTGTAGCAAATTATGAAATAGAGTGAAATGGAGGAATTTTATGTGGAATTATGAAGCAGAAGAGGCGAAAGGTGTTATAGTTATGGTACATGGTGCAATGGAGCATCATGGACGTTACGAAGCACTTGCAGACATGTGGCGTCATCTTGGCTTTCATGTTGTGATGGGAGATTTACCTGCGCACGGAACAACTTCAAGAAATAGAGGACATATTACGTCATTTGATGAATACATAGAAGAAGTAAAGACATGGATTAAAGAAGCAAGAAAATATTACTTGCCCCTTTTTCTATTCGGACATAGTATGGGAGGATTAACCGTCATTCGCGTACTGCAAGAAACGAAAATGGATGTGCAGGGGGTAGTCTTGACTTCGCCATGTTTAGGGGTGTTATCAACGCCGAAACTACCGATTCGTACCATTGCGAAAGTACTGAATGTTGTGGCACCGAAAATGCAATTTCATTCAAATATTACAGTTGAAATGGCAACGCGTAATCATGAAATTCGCGATGCGATGGAAAATGATTCATTGTTCTTGCGCAAAGTATCAGTTCGTTGGTATAGTGAGTTAATTAAAGCGATAGAAGTTGCACATGAAAAACGAGATGAATTTCCAGACGTACCACTCTTGCTAATGCAGGCATGTGAGGATAAACTTGTAGATAAAACACGTGTCCGCAACTGGTTTGATAGTCTGAAAATTAGTGACAAAGCATACAAGGAATGGCCGAATTGTTATCATGAGCTGTTTAATGAGTATGAAAAAGATGAAATTTTTGCATATGCCAAATCGTTTGTGGAAACACATTTAATTCAAGAAACAGAAATAAATAATTAACAGTATAAATTTTATATTCATTTAGAGGAGATGAAGAAAGAAGTGAAAGTACCGAGTAACCCCATAACGCTCATGGCGAAAGTATACCGAGATGTGTTTCCGGTCGTACACCATGAGCTCGCAATGTGGAAAGAACGCGCCTACCATATTCCGAATGATGAACTTCATAATCAAGCGTTAGCGAGTATTGAGCATAAAACATTTCACTGTGAAGGCGGCGGCATTTTAGCGCTGCTTGCCGATGAACATCGTGAGGAATGCATTCGATTCATTGTAGCATATCAAACAATTAGTGATTATTTGGATAATTTATGCGACCGTAGCACATCACTTGATCCCAATGATTTTGCAGCGCTCCATGAGTCAATGCTTGCAGCGCTAACACCAGGAAGTGAAGGAAGCAACTATTATCGTTATCGTGATGATCAAGATGATGGTGGTTATTTAGATGAACTTGTAATAACTTGTCAAGAAATGCTTGCGAAGACGAAGCATTATAACAAGATTGCACCAATTCTTCACGAACTTGCTTGTTATTACTGTGATTTACAAATTCATAAACATGTAAAGCAAGAAGAGAGAGAAGAGCGCTTAAAAACGTGGTTTGCAGCACATCGTGAAAAAGTTCCGCCAATGAGCTGGTTTGAATTTTCCGCTTGTGCAGGTTCAACGCTTGGTATCTTCTGTCTTGTAGCGTATGCATTCCATGATGAATTAACAGACGATGATATTATGAAAATTAAACAAGGGTATTTTCCTTATGTACAAGGATTACATATTTTACTTGATTACTTCATAGACCAAGAAGAAGATCGTATTGGCGGAGATTTAAATTTTTGTAGTTATTATGAAAATAAAGAAGCAACTCTTGAGAGATTGCGACATTTTGTAATAGAAGCAGAAAGAAGTTTAGAACAACTGCCGCACATGAAATTCCATCGCCTCATCAGCCGAGGACTGCTTGGCATTTATTTATCAGACGAGAAAGTGTCGCAGCAAAAAGAAATGCAGTACATGGCACGGCGTATTGTGAAATACGGAGGCTTTACTTCACGCTTTTTCTATTGGAATGGAAAGATGTATCGGAAGAAGATCGCGCAGTAATGAAAACGAGCTGTATTCTACAGGGGGTAGGATGCAGCTCGTTTTTTATGTTAATGCGGGATAAAAGGATCATTCCGATGCTGATCATCTCTTCCTAGTTCCTCATGAATGGTTTGGTTATCTGATTTATTTGGAGATTTGGATTTATATTTTCGCTGTAAGAAAAACCCTACACTAATAAGCAAAATGAAAATGGACCAAAATATGATACCGAAGATTGTCATGTATTTACCTCTTTTTTTCTATTATATGGTAAAGTATAAATGCGGAGGTGCTAAAATGAAGAAATTCTTTAAAAAGTTATATGATAATATCGAAGTTTCGTTATTAGTGTGCCTTTCTATTTCATTTGTACTTGGTATTTATAATATGCTGATAAAAGCAGGTGGACCAACAACTGTAGATTACATCATACAGGCGGTATTAGCAGTTGTTATTATTGTGGATATTTGGTTCTTAAAGCATCCGGAAGAAACGAATTAAGGAGCGCTCATACTTTTGTATGGGAGCTCCTCTTTTTGGGGTATTCATGTCTGATTTTGTCGAAAGGTCTTTATCCCGTGTCGAAGCGCCGATATATGATGAAAAACGGTCGATATATCGAGAAAGTCGTCGATATTTTGATGAGACACTTGCTAATTGCCAGAATCTATCAAAATAGAACGGCAATATTGAATACACCGTTCCGTCGAGTCAATCAGTTCTTGATCTCCCTTTTTCAATCGTATTTGTAACGCTCTTTGAAAATAAGTTAAAGCTGTAGAGATATCTCCTTCATCGATTTTACATTTGCCGTAATGCTGATAGAAAAAATCCTCATATGAAGCTAACTCATTTTGCTGTAGTAGATGTAAAAGTTCATTGAAAATCTTATGTACCTCTTTAAAGTTTCTTTCCCAGTGATAAACGTGAGCAAGGCGTAGTTTGTTAATAAATAGTCCTTGTATATGCTGAGAAATTTCATATTGTTCGATCGCTTGCTGTAAATAGAATTTACTCTCAGGTAGATTTCCTGCGATACGTTCATAGGTCCCAATTAGACCACATTGTTTTGCATAGAATATACCTGGAGTAGTTAAATTTGTTTTAAGAAATGTAATACCTTGTTTCATTTGTTCAAGAGATAAAGGCTTTTCACGGAGGTTTTCATCAAATGTATAGCCCATTTCGAATGGGATAAGTTTCATTTTTTGTATTTCTCCTTTTGATAAGGTAAATATTTATTTACAATTGCTTTAGCAAGACATGTAGAGGAATCTACAAAGTGAAGACGACCTTGCTCTGTCTCTAATACGACATTCAAATCTGTACATGCTATGACAACAGTATCAATAGTTTCAGTTAATTCTAAGCATAGTGTATTCCATAAGTTACTTGCTTCGTTTATTTGTCCTATTTTTATTTTATGTATAATTTGATTAATAGCAGTTTGCCAGCTATCTTTTTGAATATAATCTACACCACGTTTTATAAATCCCTCTTGATATATACACGATTGAACAGTGGCATCAGTTGCTAAAAGAGCTAATTTTTTAACGTGATGAGGGATTTCTTTTAGCGTTTCATCCACCATATTTAATACTGGAATTGAGAGGGATGCCTGCAGTTGTTCAAAATAAAGATGTGCCATATTACATGGCAGAGCAATAAAATCGACACCCGTACTTTCAAGTTTTTGTGCCCCGTTTATAATTGCTCTTTCCATCTCCTCATGATTAATGGCCTTATCGATATAGAATGGTGTTGGACATGAGTAAATCATCATATGAGGAAAGTCCATGTCATCTTTCGCGCCGTAAATTGCTTGGCATTGTTTTACTACGTTATCAACGAATGGCCCGGTAGACTTTGGGCCCATTCCTGCTAGTATTCCAATCATAGTTGTTCATCCCCTTTGTTTTCATTCGGATATAGAAATTCTTGTTTCGCGTGAAAGAATCCTTCTTAGACAATAAAAAATACGCGCGGTATGCACGTATTTTTGTAGGTGTTCATGTTGCACTCTATCTTTTTTCAATCGCAATAATAAACGGCGGGTTATTTTGTTGGTTCATAAATTCGTACTTTAGTACGTGTGCTTCTTCTTGATCTAGCTTCGCTGCGAACTTCATAACGGCATCGCGTTCTATTTGTCCTTCAGGATGTCCGTGATAGATGACAAGGACGATGATTCCTTCTGGTGCCATCACTTCTAATAACTGCTGCAAGGCAGAAAGAGTTGAGTTTGGTTTTGTGACGATGCTTTTGTCGCCGCCAGGAAGGTAGCCTAAGTTAAAGATCGCTCCCGTTACTTTTCCTTTTGCGTCTTCTGGTAAAACGGCTGTTAATGTATCGTGACTATCATGAATAAGAACGGCACGCTCGTTTAATCCTTTTTCTTGTAGTCGTGCGCTTGAATTTGTGATGGCTTCTTCTTGAATATCGAAGCCAAATACTTTTCCGCTTTCGCCTACAAGCTCTGCTAAAAGGCACGTATCATGACCGTTGCCTAACGTTGCATCAACGGCGTAATCTCCTTCTTTCACCGCACGCTCTAGCAGCGTGCGAGCAAATGGTAAGATGCGTTCTAATTTCATACTGTCTTCACCTCATTTGCATATTTGCCTTGCCAACTGCCGCGGCGTACAAATTCAGCATCGATTGCATTTAATACTTCCCACTTGTTTAAGCTCCACATTGGACCGATCATTAAATCGGGCGGACCGTCACCTGTGATGCGATGTACGATGACATTTGATGGGATGATTTCAAGCTGATCAACAACGAGATTTACGTAATCTTTAAGAGAAAGAAATTGGAGTTGTCCTTTTTCATATTGCTTCACCATAGGTGTTCCTTTTAATAAGTGCAGCAAATGAATTTTAATCCCTTGAATATCGAGCTTCGCCACTTCGCGCGCTGTTTCCATCATCATGTCATAGTCTTCAAGCGGGAGACCGTTAATGATATGTGAGCACACGTTAATGTTATGCTTACGAAGTTTATTTACACCTTCTACATATAAAGGATAATCGTGAGCACGATTAATCAGAAGCGCTGTACGTTCATGCACAGTTTGCAAGCCAAGCTCGACCCAAAGATATGTCCGTTTATTTAAATCAGCTAAATATTCGACAACATCATCAGGTAAGCAGTCTGGCCTTGTAGCGATCGAAAGACCGACAACGCCTTCTTCTTTTAAAAGAGGTTCAAATTTCTCTTTTAATACTTCAACAGGAGCATGTGTATTCGTATAAGCTTGGAAATAGGCAATACACTTACCGTCTTTCCATTTTGTATGCATTTTTTCTTTCATTTCATGATATTGTGTAACAACATCATCACGGCGGTCACCAGCAAAGTCTCCGGAACCAGCCGCACTACAAAATGTACAGCCGCCGTATGCAACTGTGCCATCACGGTTTGGGCAGTCAAATCCAGCATCTAAGGAAACTTTAAAAATTTTCTCGCCGAAATGTCCGCGCAGATGGTAGTTCCACGTATGGTAACGTTTATTGTCATTTGAATATGGGAAAGGATTTTGGACTTTCATGTTATTCCTCCTCAATGATATGAGCAAAAATCATTATAACATACTCATAAGGTTCATATAGAACGGACAAGCTAAAGGAGAAATATAGGTAAGGAGGAACAATCATGGCAGAGCGTGAATCACTGGAAGCATGCATTCAGAATGCACACCAAGCAATGGAATATGCAAAAGAACAATTAGAAATTGGAATGAGACAAGAACATTACAATACGATGGAATATTCTGATGCACAGCTTCAATTAGAACAAGCTTACAATGAGATGCAAACGATGCAGCACTATGCAAATGATGAACAACGCGAACAATTAAATCGCGCACGTATGGCAATACGACAATTACAACATCAAATGATTATCACATCGCATTAATAAGGAGAGATTGAAATGGCAACGCGTTCAGATCAAAATAACCCAGAGCAAAAAACACAAAATGGACATAATGCTGAGTTTTCCAATGAACTTGATCCAGTTGTGCAAGCAAAACAAAACAATCGCAAGAAAAGTCAGCCGCAAAAATCGAAGCAATCTGAATAGAAGAGAAAAAATGCCAACATGAAACCACTAGCACATGATTGTGTTAGTGGTTTTTATTATACAAATAACATTTTATTCCTATATAATAATAAAAGAGAAAAATAGGGTTCATCACCGTAACATGGGGTTGATTTTTTGAAAATGAATCATTATTAATACACTTCACTGTGAGTGGCGACTCCTGCGGGAATAGCGAGGAAAGTGTCCACTCGGAGTGGAGTGTACATCTATCTATATGTCACCCCCGTCTTTTGGTGATGAACCAAAAATAGATAAAAAAGCAATTTTTTATAAAACTAAAAACAAAGGGAGCGGTACAGATGTTTAAGAAAATGTTAGCAAGGTTTGGGAAAGGAGCAGCTAAAGTTGATTTACGCTTTGAGAGTCGTCCGTATGCAGCGGGAGAGACTGTATATGGAGAAGTACATATTCAAGGCGGTGAAGTAGAACAAAAAATAAACAGTCTGGCTGTAAGTTTCATGATGCGCTTTATGACAAAACAAGATACGGTCCGACGTGAAATAGCAATGATTCCATTAAGTGGAGCACAAATGATTTATCCGAGCGAACAAAAAGTCATTCCATTTTCTTATGTGATTCCAACTCATTTGCCAATTTCTCGAGAAGGTGTTTCTTATTATTTTGATACGCATTTAGATATTCAAGGCGGAATAGATCGAATGGATTTTGATGATGTTGTTATAGATGCTTCTAAGGAAGTACAAACCATTTTTTATGCGCTCGGAAGTCTAGGGTTTCAGGAGAAATCGAAATCCGGTAAGGTAGATACATATGGACAAGAATTTTCTTTTGTTCCTACAGAGTTGTTTGTAATGCAGGTGAATGAAATAGAGATGCGTCTTGCTTATGAAGGAACAGGAATCCGAATTTGGTTAGAGATAGATTGTCGTAATCGTTATGAAGAGATAGAAGCGAAACGTGAATTCTTTATTTCACAAGATATGTTACGGGATACAAGACAGGTAGCGTTTATGTTAAAACAGTATATAGCAGAAATAACGTCCAATCCTTATGGATATATCCAACCGTTTTCTTATGAAACATATCATCATTCATCTCATAGACACGTGGGAAGCCCAATTGCGGGCATGGTAGGTGGATTAGCAGTTGGAATATTAGGTGGCGTATTATTAAATGAATTAATAGATGATGTGGATGTAGAGGAAATAATAGAAGAAGCAGTAGAAGAAATAGAAGAAATAGAAGAAGACGCAGTGGAAGAATTAGAAATAGAAGAAGAACAAGAAGAATCATTTTTTTGGGATGATGAGGAATAATTGAAAGAGTGTTCCGTACATGCAAATAAAGAAAATCCCCCCTTATCAAGAAGGGTAGCTTGATAAGGGGGGACGCTAAAAAGAAAGAGTAGGAGAAACACAAGCATGGAAGTGAACAGTAAAATAGTTAAATACTTAATTTTCGGAAAACTTTAAAACTGAAGGGTTTTTCGTTTTTACTCTTTCTTTATGATATGAGTGTATCATTAAAAATAAAATAAATCAACGAAAAAAAGACAATATTCTTATTAATTCGACATTTTTCGATAGTTGAGATCATTTTCATTCCAAGAGAATAATTCTCTCCAAGATGCTGGGGATTTTTATGTCAAACAATTTATACATGACTAAATTATGAGTGTATAAATTATTTGATTATTCTGTCTTGAATGTGTCTATTTTGTGAAAATCAATATTGGCACAGTTCTTGCTTATATAAAATAAGGAAAGGAGGAAATTTGTCGGTAGCTGTCATAAGAGAAGACTTATTGAAAATATTGGCTGCTGATTTTACCGCTATAACTGGGGGTGCCGTTGTCTAACAGTTTTGAATTAAAAAGTCAGAATTTTCATTATTTTTAAGAAAAGGAGAAAATAGTATGGCGAAACACTCGAAATTTTATAAACTGATGCTTGGCGTGGGACTTGTTACGATATCATGTAACGGAATGCAAATTCAAGCAGAGACGAAAGAAAAAACTGCGAAGAATGTATTACAGATGGAGCCGGTAGGAATACAGAAATCCGTTGATGAGATAGCGCACTCTTCGAACGTACAAGAAAATGCATCTTTTACCGAAAGGTTAAAGCTGGCAGATTTATCGCAGCGTCCACTAGCGCCAAACGAGAATGCTAAACAGCTAACTGAAGAAAAAAAATATTCGATGGCTGAATTGAATCAATTAAGCAACAAACAATTAACTGATCTTCTTGTTACGATTCAATGGTATCAAATTCCGGAATTATTTCAGTTTACGAATGATAGTTTGAAGTTTTATCAAGATGATAGCCGCATGCAAGCGATCATTGATAAACTAGCAGAACAAGGTCGAACGTATACGCAAAATGATTCAAAAGGGATTGAGACATTAGGAGAAACTTTACGTGCGGCATTTTATTTAGGTTTTTATCATGATGAATTAAGCAAACTAAATGAGCGTAGCTATCATGATAAATGTTTACCAGCTTTGAAAGCGGTTGCGAAAAATCAGAATTTCAAACTTGGCACATCGGAACAAAACAAAGTTGTTTCATTGTATGGAAAGCTAATTGGAAACGCATCAGCTGATGCTGAAGTTATTCAATATGCAGGTGGAATTTTCAAGCAATATAACGATAATCTTGCAACTTTCATTGGAGAGAAGTCAAAAGGTGATGCTGTATATGAATTGATGAAAAATATTGATTTTGATGTTCAGACGTATATGTATGATACGGGCAAAGAACCGAAAGATACGATGTGGTATCGAAACATCGATAGTTTTATTAATGAAATAAATCGTTTTGCGTTAATTGGTACAGTAACAGACAAAAATGGATGGTTAATTAATAACGGAATTTACTATGCTGGCCGATTTGGCAAGCTTCATAGTACACAGGCAAAAGGACAGCAAGTTGTGACAGAAGCGATGCGGATTTATCCATATTTAGGAGAACAATATTTTGTTGCGGCAGAACAAATTGTTACAAATTACGGCGGAGTAGATGCAAACGGTAAAACAGTAAATTTAGATCAAATTCGAGAAGATGGTAAGAAGAAATATTTACCGAAAACGTATACATTCGATGACGGGGCAATTGTTTTTAAAGCGGGAGATAAAGTTAGTGAAGACAAGATTAAACGTTTATACTGGGCGGCAAAAGAAGTACGATCTCAATTTTATCGTACAGTTGGTAGTGATAAGCCGCTCGAAAGTGGACATGCTGATGATGTGTTAACAATGGTGATTTATAATAGTCCGGATGAATACCAATTTAACCGTCAATTGTACGGCTATGAAACGAATAATGGTGGAATTTACATTGAAGGAATTGGAACGTTCTTTACATATGAGCGTACACCACAGCAAAGTGTTTTTAGTTTAGAAGAGTTGTTCCGTCATGAATTTACACACTATTTACAGGGAAGATACGAGGTTCCTGGATTATGGAGACAAGGGGACATGTATCAAAATGAGCGTTTGACTTGGTTTGAAGAAGGAAATGCGGAGTTCTTTGCAGGCTCAACGCGATTAGATAGCGTTGTACCGCGAAAAAGTATAATTAATAGATTATCGTATGATCCAGCAAAACGATACACAGCGGAGCAAACATTAAATGCAAAATACGGAACGTGGGATTTTTATAACTATTCATTTGCACTGCAATCTTATATGTATAATAATCGCCCTGAGACGTTCGATAAAATACATGATTTAATTCGTGCAAACGATGTGCCAAGATACGATGCATATCGTTCTGCATTAAGTAAAGATAATCAATTAAATGCAGACTACCAATCTTATATGCAAATGTTAATTGATAACCGTGATAAGTATACAATTCCGCAAGTATCAGATAATTATTTAGCGCAGCATGCTCTGAAAGCGCTTTCGGATGTTGAGGCAGATATTACAAATGAAGCGAAGTTAAAAGATGTGAAGGTAACAAAGAATAAGTCACAATTCTTTAATACATTTATACTACAAGGAACATATACAGGAAGTGCATCAAAAGGAGAAACTGAAGACTGGAAAGCGATGAATCAAGCAACGAATGATATGCTGAAACATCTTTCCGAAAAAGAGTGGAGCGGATACAAAACATTGACTGCTTATTTCGTGAATTACCGCGTCAATGCAGCTGGACAATTTGAATATGATGTTGTGTTTAGCGGAGTTAACACTGAAGAGGATAATACTGTAGAAAAAGAACCGAATAATTCGTTCAATACAGCAAATCCACTAACACTCAACATGTTATTACGAGGTAGCTTAAGTGATCAAGATTTAACTGATCGATTTGTAATTGATGTAAAGGATCCGAAAGATTTACAGATTACCGTTACGAATGAACAAAATCTTGGTATGAACTGGGTATTATATTCTGAATCAGATCTTAATAATTATGCCGCTTATGCAACGAAACGCGACGGAAATAAATTGCTTGGAAATTATAATGCGAAGCCAGGAAAATATTATTTAAGTATCTATAAATATAGCGGTGGAACAGGGAATTATACAGTACAGGTAAAATAGTTGAAAGTAAGAGTTAAGAAATTCAGCCACAGAGAATCGGTGGCTGGACTTTTTAATTGTATCATTATTTCATTAATAGAATTACACAATTTGGTAATGGGTGTTATAATAAAAAAGAAACAAATAGGGTGGGGAATAGTAATGAAACAAGCTTTAGTTGTCATTGATGTGCAAGAGATTTTCTTTCTTGAGCCGCAAAATTTTTTATACGACAAAGAACGTGTAGTTGAAAATATCAACAAATTAATTACGAAAGCTCACGAAAAAAATATCCCAGTTATTTTCATTCAACATACAGATACAGAGGAAACAGATGAAATGTTTGAAGGGAAAGATGGCTGGCAATTACATAAAGGATTAGCTAGGGCTTCCTCAGATAAAGTAATTCAAAAAACGAAATGGGATGCATTCTATCAAACAGAGCTATTCAACTACTTAAAAGAGAAAGAAATTGAGCAAATTGTTTTTGCAGGAGCTCAAACTGAGTTTTGTTTAGATACTACAATTCGAGCTGCTTATAGCTTAGGATATCAAAATAACCTTCTTTCTAAAAATACCCATAGTACAATAACAAGTACAGTATTAGAAGCAGAGAAAATTATTAAGCATCATGAAAACATTTGGAATAACCGATTTTTAAAAATTGTCGAGTTAGATACAGTACTATAAATAAAAGCTAGCAAACGATTTATTTGTTTGCTAGCTTTTTTGTTAACGAGCATAGTCTCCTGTTCTATTAAAATATCCAATCGAAGGCAGTATAAATACCAAGTAGAGCAAACAAAATGATTAATATAAGTGCCGAGATGCATCCAAAAGGAATGAGCTTATCCTGCCACGTTTCTTCAGGTTCTTCGATCATTTTTTCTTTTACTTTTTCTTGTAGGGAAGATGTGATAGGTTTAGAATATAGCCTTTTAATCGTTTCGTTATCCCCTTTAAATTTTAAAGCTCTCCCTATATGATTAGCGTTGTTCCCCATAGATTTTTCAAATAGAGAACACGCCTCAATCATCTCAGGTGTTTTATGCTCTTCTAAGTACCAATATCGACCGGCCATTGCAGGGTGTTGTAATTTGTAATAGATATCTCCTAGTTTCTTACGAAGGTCTAATGCATTAGGATAAGTCGCAATTAAACCATGTAGTCGATCTCTTGCTTTTCCTAAATCATTATTTTGAATATCGTTTTCTATCTTTTTTAACGTTTTTTCAGGTATGTTGTTAATGGGATAACTCTCCTTTTCATTTTACAAATTGCTTAGGATATTCTCTTATATGGTTTTCATCGTCACGCCAATCATACGTTTCTTGTTTTGGAATATGTAAAGTTTGATTTCCAATTGTAACCGTAGTCTCATCGATCCATTCAACGAGTGGATCTTCATCAGGATAATTCCAGTATATCGTTTTAGTAGAATTCGTTTTCAGATGAACCAATTCACCTCTAACGGCGTTTAGACTTAATGATCCTCCATCTTGAAGGGAAGTTTTCAATTTATACTCTCCGTTTGGGGATTCAATTGTTCGAATTAATTTTCCTGTAGGAACACCTTGCAAACTAAAAAACTGCCAATATATAAAACAAGCTCCAATAAGCAACGTAGAAAGTAATACAATTCCTACTTTTCTCTTTGTTTTCTTGATTTTATTCATTTGCTTCTCCTTAAAAATGGTTATATGTATTTTATACCATTTCATGGATAATTTCTATGTATGTTCAGGTGCTCTCGCCTCACTAAAACAGAAGATTTTTTTGTCGTTATATCTCCATTTTAATTTTCCGACATATAAGTTGCTGCTATGCAGAATACAACATGATTGCTACTAGCTTCCTCCTTTTGTTTTAAATATTGTATGTGGTAGGAAAAAGCCCTGACCGTTTCTATGCGCGGCCAGATGCTCTCGTCCCCCTAAAAAGAAAGGAGGTTTTTATGTTGTTTTTTTAACTTATATATAGATTTATACTTCTCAACAAAATATCTTAGAGGGCAAGGGATTAAAATTAGTTTCAATACAAGAAAAAATTTTTTGTTTTTTTGTCACAAATAGCGAATTTGTGGTTTCTTTATAGTGACAGTAGCTAATAAGGAGGAAGAAACGAGTGGAGGTGAAAGCTTCATTGTTAAATATATATGAACAAAATTCAGTTTCAAATATACAGTTTCAAGATGTGTTTAAACAATATTATGCTCACGTTGTGAGACAAATTATGCGGATTGTGCGAGATCAAGCAATTGCTGAGGATTTAGCGCAGGAAGTATTTTTGCAATTATATCATACAGAATGGAAACAGATTGAAAGTGTATCGGCATGGCTTGCAAAGGCATCTATTTATGCAGCATATAACTATTTGCGATCGGAAAAAAGGCATCAAGCAAGAATTGAAAAAGAAGCAAATAATAAACAGTCCATTAGCAGTCCATCATCGGAAGAGCAATGTATTCAAAAAGAAGAGATTACTCGTGTACAAAGTACATTAAAAGAAATGGATGAGCGTGAACGTACCCTCTTATTAATGAAGTTTTCGGGATTTCAGTATAAAGAAATCGCGGAGGCTACTCATATGGAAGTATCTTCGGTTGGAACAATGCTAGCACGAGCAAAGGCAAAATTCCGGAAAATGTATAGAGGGATGAAGGAGGGGTAACAAATGAAATGCCAAGATATTGGATTTATTCAGGCGTACTTAGATGGAGAGTTAAACCGCGATGAAAGAAAGCAATATATTCAACATCTTGATCAATGTAAAGCATGTCAAAAGACGCTAGAAGAGGTGAGCAAACTTAATCAATGGGAACAAGTGATATTGGATGATGAGTTTGCAAACATTAGTCAAGATATTGATATCGATGTTGATAAGGCTTGGAAAACCTTTGAACAAAATATCCGAACTCATAAAACAGAAGAAACAAACAGTGAAGAAAGTAAAAAGAAGGGAAGATGGCATAACATGAAGAAATCATCTAAACGTTGGATTACTGCAGCAGCAGCAGCGGCAGTTGTGTGTGTGTCTTTAACAGTTCCAGAAGTACGGGCAGGAGCAAGTAATTTGTTATCGATTTTTCGAGTAAAGGATGTGCAGTTCGTTCAACTTACCGATTCGGACTTAAGTGAAATTGAAGGATGGATTTCTAAAACGGAAGAGGGAGAGAAGTCCATTAAAGGAATTGGGAAAATAGGAATCAAAGATAACGGAAGCAAAAAAGATGCTCATTTTCAGTCAGAACAGCAAGCAAGAGAAGCTGGATATGCTGTTCCAAAGGTACCAAATGGATATCGTGTAACAAGTGTGGATGCGAACCCGTCATTTATTATGCAATTTGAACTTGATACAGAAAAAGCTAATAAGTTGTTGAAACAACTACAGAGCAATACGCAGTTTGAAAGTGCTTTGAATGGCAAACAGTTTTCAATCACAGTTCCGGAATCAGTACGTACACAAATAGAAGTTGAGGGGAATCGAACATCAAGCGGTTTTTCTTATAATGTGATTGACGCACCAAAAATCTCTGTTCCGGAAGGTGTAGATGTTGCGAAATTACAAAAAACAGTTTTAGAGCTTCCGATTATTCCTGCGAATGTGAAAACACAACTTGCAGGTATTCAAGATTGGACACATACATTCCCGATTCCTTATGTAGCAAAAGATGCAAAAGTATCAGAGACAAAGGTTCAAGGAGTAAAGGCCGTTTTATATAATACAGATTATGAAAACGTGCTTATTTGGGAGAAAGATGGGAAAATGCACATGATCGAGCAACATAAAGAGCAGGGGAAAGATATGAATGCAAACGATCTTATAAAACTTGCAAATGAAATAAAATAATGATTGAACAAGAGCGGCTCCGCAAAAAAGGGGCGGCTCTGTTCCTGTATGAGGCGGAGGTAAAACATGAACGAAGACTGGATTATTCAAACAAAGAACTTAACAAAACAATATAACGGAAAAGGCGGTATCAAAAGCATTTCATTAGACGTTCCGCGCGGTACTGTATTCGGATTTATAGGTCCGAACGGTGCCGGAAAAAGTACGTTTGTGCGAACGATGCTTGGATTGATTCATCCGGATTCTGGAACAGCACAAATGCTAGGACAACCAATTGGAACAATTGAATCAAAACGGCGCATTGGCTATTTACCTGAGCTGTTTCGCTATCCAGATTGGCTGACTGGTTGGCAGTTACTTGAAACGCATGCGAAATTATGCGATCTTCCTTTTCGAGAGCGGAAAGCAAAAATGAATGAGGTTATTGAAAAAGTAGGTCTAAAGGGAAGGGAGAAAGAAAAAATTCGCGGTTATTCAAAAGGAATGCAGCAGCGTATCGGACTTGCTTGCGCTTTGCTTTCTGATCCTGAATTGATTTTCTTAGATGAGCCAACATCAGCGCTTGATCCGATCGGGCGAAAAGAAGTGCGTCATTTAATGGAAGAGCTTCGTGACCAAGGGAAAACAGTATTTTTAAACAGCCATCTATTAAATGAAATTGAACATGTATGTGATCACGTGGCGATTATTAATAAGGGAGAGTTAATTGTCCAAGGAGATTGGCGCTCATTGATGATGATTCAAACGGAAGTTGAAGTAACACTTGGTGAAAAGAGCGAATTATTCTTTACACAACTGCCTTCGTTTATTAAAAATGTAAGGAAGATAGAAGAACGTGAAAATCGTAAGCGCTGGATTATAACGCTGCAACAAGAAGATGACATTCCGAGATTGTTAGAAGCATTTGTATCACTACACATTCCTGTGTATCAGTTAAATCCGGTTCACCCGCATTTGGAAGATGTGTTTATGTACTGGGTAAATAAGAAAGGGGGGATGCGGCATGTGGACAATCGCCAAGTTATCATTTAAAGAAATTCTGTTAAAGCGTATTTTTACTATTACGTTATGTATGACATTTGCCTTTTTACTATTTTATGGAGTGGCCATTCATTATGCCGTCAGTGAAATCCTTCCAGGAGAATCTAGCGGTCTTTCGTCAGCTCAAGATTTTATGGACAAAACTTTTATTTCTACACAGCTTCTTGGAGTTGGGTTATACTTTTCTTCGTTTATCACTGCGTTGCTAGCTATTTTAAGTAGTGTTGGCAGCATTGCTAATGAAATTGAAAGTCATCAAATTGATACATGGCTAACGAGACCAATTTCACGCTTTTCTTTTTTAATGGGGAAATGGATTGGCTTATGCTTGTTACTGATTGCATACGCAGCATTCCTATTTATAAGTATCGTGCTTATCCATCAAACAATGGGAGGAAGCACGTTTCATTTAGATTTCACGGCTGCGCAGATTATAAAAGCATTGGCTCTTTTCTTGTTACAGCCTGTTATTTTAATTAGCATCGCGATCTTACTAAGTACGCGTATGGCAACATTAAATGCTGGCATTGTGTTAATTATTTTATACGGAACGGGATTTATTGGCGGATTCGTTGAACAAATTGGTACATTGGCACAAAAAACAGCACTTGTAAACATGGGCATAATCGCAAGCCTGTTATTCCCAATTGATACAATGTATCGTAAAATGACAATCTATTTATTTGATTCATCAGACAATCCTTTATCAATAGCCTCACAAGGAGTATTTGGGAGTGTGTCAACACCGAGTAACATGATGATTGTTTATGCTGTTTTCTATGTATTAGCAGCTATTTTTATAGCGATTCGTACATTTAAATCACGTGATTTATAAGGGGATGAAACTTCAGTGTATTTTCCCAATGTTGTAAAGTGTGGACTAAAACCTACCTCTTTATGTAGAGGTAGGTTTTATATATTCGTTTTAATTATGACCTGCACTTGCTTGTTCCTTTTGTTTTAAACCATCGCATGTGGCAGAAAAAGGTCCTGACCGCTTCTACGCATGGCCAGACGCTCTCGCCCACCTAAAAAGAAAATGGTTTTATGTCAGTTTTTTAATGTGTATTTATATAGTTTACATCTCATTATCTGAATTTCACCAACTATTAATCAGTTGCCTTCTTATTTAAAAACGACTACAATTTTACTGTTATATAGGAACGAAAAAATAGAATAGGAGGGGAATTATGCCAAGGAAAGTATGGCTATTAGTAGCCGGGATGATTATTAATGTCACGGGTGCTTCTTTTTTATGGCCTTTTAATACGATTTATTTACATGATCATCTAGGAAAGTCATTATCTGTGGCTGGAATGGTATTAATGATTAACTCGTTAACAGGAGTAATCGGTAATTTACTCGGCGGTACTTTATTTGATAAATGGGGCGGATATAAGTCAATTTTAGTTGGAATTGTGATTACATTATTATCAATTTTAGGTCTTGTATTTTTCCATGGCTGGCCATTTTATATTATTTGGCTTGCATTAATTGGCTTTGGTTCTGGAATGGTCTTCCCGGCGATGTATGCGATGGTCGGAACGGTTTGGCCAGAAGGCGGCCGGAGAGCATTTAATGCGATGTATGTTGGACAAAACGTTGGAATCGCTGTTGGGACGGCGTGCGGTGGTTTAGTTGCTTCTTATCGCTTCGATTATATTTTCTTAGCGAACTTTATTTTATACTTTATTTTCTTCTTAATTGCTTTTATTGGATTCCGCGGTATGGAAGATAAGAAAGAGAAACGTGTAGCGGTAAAAGAAAAGACGAAAAACGGTTGGTCACTTACACCGGGATTTAAGGCGCTTCTTATTGTGTGTGTAGCATATGCTTTATGCTGGGTTACGTATGTACAGTGGCAAGGAGCGATTGCGACGCATATGCAGGAGCTGAATATTAGTCTTCGCCATTATAGTTTATTATGGACGATAAACGGGGCGATGATTGTTTGTGCCCAGCCATTAATAAGTATGATTATTCGCGCGATGAAACGTTCTTTAAAACAACAAATTATGATCGGAATTGGTATTTTCGCAGTGTCGTTTATCGTGTTGAGTCAAGCGCAGCAATTTACAATGTTCCTTGTTGCGATGGTGACATTAACAATTGGTGAATTATTTGTTTGGCCAGCTGTGCCAACGATTGCGAATATCCTTGCACCAAAAGATAAGCTCGGTTTTTATCAAGGTGTTGTAAATAGTGCAGCGACTGTTGGAAAAATGTTTGGCCCAGTTGTCGGCGGAGCAATTGTTGATTTATATAATATGGAAGTATTGTTTATCGCGATCATGGTAATGCTTGTAGTAGCAATTATCGCAGCGAGTATGTATGATAAGAAAGTACGTGTTGAAGAAACAGTAGACGAAAAAATTGCAGTTTAGTTTGACGGAACATGTAACTTGTTTTAGAATATATTTTAAATAACTTATATGTAATAACAGTGAGAAGGAGTAGTAGTAATAGAAGCTGGTTTAGAGAGTTGACGGTTGGTGCAAGTCAATCCACGTTTCGTTATGAACTCGCCTTTGAGTTGCAGTTGTGAAACAAAGTAGCAATTGCCGTCTATCCACGTTACGGATCTAAGCGAATGTATATTAGTGCTTGTTCAAAAAGGAGGATAAAGAAATGCGATAGCTATCTTTACCGGACGTTTTGAACATCCTTTATTACATTAATTTAGGGTGGTACCGCGGGAATCTATAACCTCTCGTCCCTTTTCTGGGATGAGGGGTTTTTTGTATTTTTGGCGGTGAAAATATATAGAATTTGAATGGAGGGTATTTCATGAGCTTCAATCATCAAGAAATTGAAAAGAAGTGGCAAGCGTATTGGGAAGAAAATAAAACATTCCGTACGCCAGATGAAACAGAAAAACCGAAATTTTACGCACTAGATATGTTCCCATATCCATCAGGTGCAGGGCTGCACGTAGGACATCCAGAAGGATATACAGCAACAGACATTTTATCTCGTATGAAACGTATGCAAGGCTACAACGTTCTTCATCCAATGGGATGGGATGCATTCGGTCTTCCAGCTGAGCAATATGCGCTTGATACTGGAAACAGCCCAGCAGAATTTACAGAGAAAAACATTAACACGTTCCGAAGCCAAATTAAAGCATTAGGTTTCTCTTATGATTGGGATCGTGAAGTAAATACGACAGATCCAACTTACTACAAATGGACACAATGGATTTTCTTAAAACTATATGAAAAAGGTTTAGCTTACGTTGATGAAGTACCAGTAAACTGGTGCCCAGCACTTGGTACGGTACTTGCGAACGAAGAAGTAATCGATGGCGTAAGTGAGCGCGGCGGACATCCTGTTGAGCGTCGTCCAATGAGACAATGGATGCTTAAAATTACAGCTTATGCAGATCGTCTTCTAGAAGACTTAGATGAACTTGACTGGCCAGAGAGCTTAAAAGATATGCAACGCAACTGGATTGGCCGTTCTGAAGGGGCTGAAGTTCACTTCAAAATTGACGGTACAGATGAGAAATTTACTGTATTTACAACGCGTCCAGATACATTATTCGGTGCAACGTACTGTGTACTTGCTCCAGAACACGCACTTGTTGCAGAAATTACAACAGCAGAGCAAAAAGAAGCAGTAGAAGCTTACATTGATTCTGTAAAAGCGAAAAGTGATTTAGAGCGTACAGAGCTTGCGAAAGAAAAAACAGGCGTATTCACAGGTGCTTATGCGATTAACCCAGTAAACGGTGAAAAATTACCAATCTGGATCGCTGACTATGTGCTTGCAAGCTATGGAACAGGTGCAGTAATGGCAGTTCCGGCACATGATGAGCGCGATTATGAGTTTGCGAAAACATTTGAGCTGCAGGTGAAAGAAGTTGTAGAAGGCGGAGACATCGCGAAAGAACCACATACAGGTGATGGTGCACACATTAACTCTGCATTCCTAGATGGATTAAATAAAGAAGACGCAATTACGAAAATGATTGAATGGCTTGAAGTAACAAGCGCAGGAAATCAAAAAGTAACGTACCGTCTTCGTGACTGGTTATTTAGCCGTCAACGTTACTGGGGTGAGCCAATTCCGATTATTCACTGGGAAGATGGTACAATGTCAGCTGTGAAAGATGAAGAATTACCATTAGTTCTTCCGAAAACAGAGAACATTCGTCCATCTGGTACAGGGGAATCTCCACTTGCAAACATCGAAGAGTGGGTAAATGTTGTCGATCCTGAGACTGGTAAAAAAGGGCGTCGTGAAACAAACACAATGCCGCAATGGGCAGGTAGCTGCTGGTACTACTTACGCTACATCGATCCAAACAACAGCGAAGCACTTGTAGATCCTGAAAAAGTAAAACAATGGCTTCCAGTTGATATTTATATCGGTGGTGCGGAGCATGCAGTACTTCACTTACTATATGCACGCTTCTGGCATAAAGTATTATATGATATCGGTGTGGTTCCAACGAAAGAGCCGTTCCAACAACTATTTAACCAAGGTATGATTTTAGGAGAAAACAACGAGAAAATGAGTAAATCAAAAGGTAACGTTGTAAATCCTGATGATATCGTAGCAAGCCATGGTGCAGATACACTTCGTCTATACGAAATGTTTATGGGACCATTAGATGCTTCAATTGCTTGGTCTGAAAATGGCCTTGACGGAGCTCGTCGTTTCTTGGATCGTGCATGGCGTCTATTTGTTCAAGACAATGGTGAACTAAGCGAGAAAATTACAGATGCACCAAACAAAAATCTTGAAAAAGTATATCACCAAACAGTGAAGAAAGTAACAGAAGACTATGAAGAGCTTCGCTTTAACACGGCAATTTCTCAAATGATGGTATTCATTAACGATGCATACAAAGCAGAAACTCTTCCGAAAGAATATGTAGAAGGTTTCGTGAAAATGTTAGCTCCAGTTGCACCGCACGTTGCGGAAGAAATTTGGAACAAGCTTGGACATAGCGAAACAATTTCATATGTAAGCTGGCCAACATTTGATGAGTCTAAACTTGTAGAAGATGAAGTTGAAATCGTTGTTCAAGTCATGGGTAAAGTACGTGCGAAGATAACAATGAAAAAAGACGCATCAAAAGAAGAAATGGAACAACTTGCTATCGAGGAAATTAAAGAACAAATTGAAGGAAAAACAGTTCGTAAAGTAATTGTTGTTCCTGGAAAACTTGTAAATATCGTAGCGAATTAATGAAAAAGGGCACCTATTTTTAGGTGCTCTTTTTCTGTTTCAAACAGGGAATAAGAGCGGAATTATAGTACAGACAAACACCTATTTTTCTTTTTGCAATATGATAACATCGACACATCAAATCGTGAAGAAGAGGTGAACCGAATGAATTATATTGAACAACGACAAATGCCTACTCCATACGGTATGGGGGGATTTCCACAAATGCAAGTAGGTCATTATCCACATGGAGGCTATCCTTATGGCTATCAACATGTGGGATATCACCCATATCATCACCATTATGGCCATCATCATGGCTATCAACATGTTATTTATCATCCACATCCACATCCATATCATCATGGTCATCATTATGGCATGCCGTATCAAGGCCAATAAAATGTAAAATTTATCAACTATGCAAAATCTCCTTCTATGCAAGGAGATTTTTTATTTGGGAATGATAAAGAAGAAGGGGGTGTTACATATGGGTAAAGGAAGAAGCAATAACGCTGGAAAAAGACAGCCAAACTTCGATGATTCATCTAATTTCTCTAAAGGGAAACAAAGTCAAACGACAGCACCAAAGAAGAAATAACGTAAAAGGAGCTATCTATGTAGATAGCTCCTTTTCAAAGTATCAATATAATATATCGACCGTTTCTCGTCATATATCGGCGGTTCGACACGATATAAAGACCTTTCGACAATATATGACATGATTTCGCTGTTATTTTCCTACCTTTTCAAGTGCTTCTTGACGCTGACGTTCAATTTCGGCGCGAAGTTGTGGTTCTGGTGCTTCCCATCCTTCAGGTTTTAAAATTTTGCCGTCACCTTCGCGGAAGCGTGGTTTTCCGTCTGGGAATAATTTTGCCATGTTTGCATTGTTTACAATTTCAAACCCTTTATCAGGACGTACACCCATTTCGGCAAACGTTCCAAATGCAAAGTAAATTAAGTCAATTAGTGCATCATATTGATCTTCTACTGTGTGTGCTTCTAAGAACTCTTCTAGTTCTTCTTGCATGAAGCTTGCACGAATTTTTGCACGCTCTTCTGTTAATTTTGTTGGTGCATCTGCAACAGGGTGACCGAATATTTCATGCATTTTCGCAACAAGTTCGTAACCTTTATCTAAACCTTTTTCGTTTGTCATGTTGTTTCATCCTTTCTCGTTCTTTTCCGATTGTTATTGTAACATGATTTCGGTTAGGGCAGTGCACATTCTACTTTTACAAATGCTATTCTTTTTTTTCAGTTAAGAATAGCGCGATATCTATTCCAAACATTCCAATGATAAGTATCGGTACTGTTACAAGGAGATAACGTGTAAGGGAAGCATTTTTAAAATATGTATGAGCAAATAAAAAGACAGTACAAAAGAGAATGATATGTAACATAGGCTTTATCAATTTTTTAGACACGGTACCACCTCATTTATAATTCTTACCTTTTAGTATATGGAATGAAATGTACTATGAAAAGTCATTTTGCGTTTGATCCTCTTTCTAATTAAGAGGAGTTTTTACTCAATAACTCCTGAATTTGTAATATCAACATCATATTGTACTTTTACAGGAACATCTTTGTACATTTTTCTCCATTCTTTTAATTGAAACGGTCGGTAGTGCTGCTTAAATCTGGCACCTAAAGCAAGTGGATCTGCACCTAGAGATTGAAGTTTTTTAACTAATTTTTCTCCATCTGTATTCAAGTTCTTTACAATGTCTTTTCGTATTTTTTCTACATTTTTTTTATTTTCTAAGTTCGTATGTTTCGAAATCTCCTGAATACGAGCTGCCATTTTTACGCGAATAACAAAGGAAGGTTTTCCGTCCTTTACATATACATGATAAGAAGGAGAAGAACGAATATTGTTAATTACCGCATAGCCTAACTTTGTTTTAAATTCATGTGAGTCCAGTTGACTTTTATCGAGTAGCGTTTTAAAAAGAAACATATCTTTTTCTTCTACTTTTCCCACATATTTATCTTGTTTGAAAAGAGCTATACTTGTAACTTTAATGCTTTTCTTTTTTTTCTTTAATATAGGCATATATGTATCTTGTCCGTCACGATAATAGCGAAAAGTTTGCAGGTATAAATTATCGTTTGGTACGACACCGGTTTTCATATTATGTTCTAACATTTTTTTGATGTAGATTGCTACGTTAGAAGCTGTATTATATTTGCCTGATAAAAGTTTTTCACCTTCACCATTGCCACCGCTCTGAAGGATACCAACATATACTAAGTTCCCGATATTTACATCGCGAATAAGCGTATCAAATACACTAGAGAGCCCTTTTTTAGCTAATTTTTCTGTAAAAAGAATAACACGTATTTGCCCGCTTTCAAGAGGTTGTCCCGATTCTAAAGAGGTTGTTGTTTTCACTTGTTTAATTGTATTTCCATAGCCTTGAAGTACTTGTACTTTATTCCCTTTTCTTTGGATTGGACAAACGTAAGTCACTTTTACTCTTCCGCGGTTTGAACCTGCGTCTGAAGCGACATCAAAAACAGCACCTTGAATGAGGCTAATATCGTCAACGATGTTTTTGGGGACACATGCTGTTGTCAAAAGTAAACATAAGCCAAAAAGGAATATTACTTGCTTCTTAGTGTTTGCCATTTCTTTTTCACCCACATTATAAGAAATAAGATTGGGATGTACACAAAAACAAGCCAAAAGCTTGCTTTTGATACATAAGTAATAAAATTATTAATGTCATGCCGTTCTGTTAGGAGTTGTGAAATAATTACGGTTATGAATAAGAAAGAAATTAATATGTACTTTTGTTTTACATGAAAGACTTCGTGTAATCCTCTTGTTGCAGCCCATAACGGTAAGATAATACTCGTAATGACAATGAGTGCGTAGCCAGAAATCGCAATATATTCTAGACGCTCAATGAAAGGAAGGTGAATGACTTGTGTGATAGATAGCTGTGACCAAATCGTTTTTGATAATTGTTTTTCACTAAAAAATGCAAAAGCAAGAATTGTACTTAATAAATATAAAAAGTTAGAAAATAGAACGCCATATTGTGCAAATTTATGAGATTTCTCAGGCGTTTTGATAAATGGATACAGCATCAAAATAACTTCAAAACTAATCAATGTATAAGTCGATGCTTGAGCTGCTTTTAAAATATCTCCGAAAGAATGGGAGAACATAGGCAATAGGTTTCCAAAATTCCCATATTTAATGACTACAAATAGCTGCATGATATATCCACATGTAGCGACAACTGAAACAACACAAATGCCGGTCATAACTCGAAAACCAGATGAAATAATGTAATAACTAAGTATGGCTAAAAAGATTGTTAACTTCCATGTGGCTGCCGTTGGGAACATCCAAACTTGAATAATTTCTACGTACGTGCGCATAACAGAGACGCTGACAAGAAAGAAGTAGGCAATAAAAATTAAATTGAATGCATTGCCGATCCATTTTCCAAATAGATGTTGATGCAATGTAATCAAATTTCCATTTATACTTTCTAATAAACGGTATATCATCCACATTAGAATATGAATGATGATACCCGCAATGATAACGCCCATCCATGCATCGTATCCGGCAGCCTTTGCAATGATACGTGCAAATCCAAGAACACCAACACCGAATTGCGCACTATGGACTAAGAAAAAAACAAAAATGGGAGATACTTTATAGTTGATTTTAACTGTACTCATATGCGCTCCTCGCTTTTCACTCATCGAAATCTGTCATACGTTTTGGAAACACTTCTTTGACATAACGCTGGGCATGTTGTGGTCTTGCTTGAACTCCGCGTGTATCTACTTTAGGTAACGGCATTCGTATGAGGGAGTCCTTCGCCGACTGTTTACGAAATGGATAAATAAACCCATACGGCTTTCGAAGGGATGATAATCGAAAAAGTCTTGTTAATAAAAAGATAAATCCTAGTGAAATTCCTAATAACCCCCATAACTCAGCAAGTATAAGAAAGGGAAATCGTAGTAAACGAACCGCATTGCCCATTTGATAAATCGGTGTAATAAACGATGCAAGTGCAGATAAGGCGACGATGATCAACAAAATATTACTAGTCAATCCTGCTTGGACTGATGCTTGTCCGATAACGATACCGCCAACAATACCGAGTGTTTGCCCGACTTTCATTGGTAAACGTGCTCCCGCTTCCCGAAGAAGGTCAATAGCTAATTCTAGAAAAATAGCCTCTATGATAGGTGGAAATGGTACTTGTGCTCGCGACAAAATTAATGTCTCCAGCAAGTCACTAGGAATTAATTCATAGTGATAACTAAGTACAGCTACATATAGAGGCGTTGCACAAATGGAAAACGTAACTGCGATAATACGTAATAAACGGGAAAACGTTGCATAAAACCATGTCACGCTGTAATCCTCAGGAGAGATGAAAAAATCCAGTAGAGATACAGGTGCTAACAAAACATTTGGCGATCCATCAACGAATATAGCAATTTTTCCATCAATGAGCCCGTTGCTGACACGATCAGCACGTTCTGTATTAATAAAGGTTGGAAAAATAGATGTATTGCCCATTAGCTGGGGAATATAATAACTATCATTAATTTGTTCATATTGCATTGTGTTTAAGCTATCTTCTAAATATGTAACGTTTTCTTTTTCTGCTACATTACTCAAATACATGATAACGACTTTCGTTTTGGAGAGTTCTCCAATTAACAGTTCTTTCGTTTTTAACTCAAGAACTGGCAACCGTTTCCGAACGAGGTTAATGTTTGTGTCGATATCCTCTACAAATCCTTCTTGCGGTCCGATAACCGTTGATTCGTTCAATGGGATAGTCGGTAATCTATATTTTTCAATTGCAATGTTTGCGAGTAGACATTCTGTATCATGCTCGTGTAGTTGAATGATAGCATGCCCCTTTAAGATCATTTCTTCAATTTTTTTCACGTCGCTTGTAATGATGAGTCCGCTTATTGGAACCATTGCCTTTACTTCTTCTAGTGTTGGCGCAGTATGATGCAATAAAGCAGGCATTAAATAATTTTGTAATCTCATCCCATCCATTGACGTACGAAAAAATGAGATCCAATAAGGTTTAGCTGGGTCGTCAGAAGTTTGATAGCGAACAAAATCGCTGGATTCTCGTAATTTTTGGATAAGCTCTTGTAGCGACTGAGCGGTTTCATGCTCTGGCTTACTAAAATTGAAAATGTCGTTTTCACTTTGCTTTGCTTGTTGATTCGTTGTAGTTTGTTGTTGGTTTGCCTGCTGCT